>SYHM01000114.1 GCA_005799205.1 Planctomycetia bacterium
CAGTTGATGCAGCACGCGACTGGATCGCCAGCGCAGGAGTGATGCAGTGGAGTCGCCTGGGAGACCTGTTGTCAGAGCGTTGTTGGCGTGCGCGGCGCTCTGTGTGACGGTTCAGAGTGCGGTCGCGCAGGAGCTTCCTCGAGAGTTTCTCTCACTTGCGAGTTCGCAGCAGATTGCGACTTCACTCGAAGACCCCATTGCCGTGCGAGGCGGAGTGCTTCTTGTTCCACTCGTGCGACGAAGTTCGGATGCGGCATGGCCTGAGAGCGTGCGGCTTCGCCTTGCAGATGGCCGGCACATCACAGCGAAGCTCGCAAAGCTGGTCATGCGCGAGGTCATACGACCAACATGGACATCTCCAGCGCAACTGATTGTGACAGCACCACCAAGTGGCGAGAGCGACATCGTGATGCTTGCGCCGCTTCCAACCGACGGCGACGATGAGATTTACCTGGGCGAGCAGGTGCTCAGGCCTTCGTGGATGGATCCACTTCCGCCTCCGCAGCGTCAGCGCGACCTCGACCTTTCATTGAGTGTGGATGACGTCGCCGATCCGAGTGCTCCAGGTGAGTATTACCGAACGGTGTTGCAGGCTCACCGAATGGGGACCGTCGCCGCACCATGGTCGGGTTCGCCACTCGATGTGCTGTACGCGCGTGCGATCGCGGGGATGTGGTCGGCGGCCATCGCACGGCTTGAGCAGAACGATCCAGTCACTGCGGGAGTGCTGCTTTCAGATCTCACTGGCCGCGCTCACGGCGTGCGGGCGAAGGAGTCCGTGAGCTTTGCGGCCTGGGAGAGCGACGAAGCTGAACTGAGTTCGCTGTTGCGTTCGCTGCTTGCCCCCCGCACAGACGGCATTGTGATTGTCGAGAGCGCCAAGGCTTGGGTGGAGGGGCGCTCGCCGATCCTCTTTTGGCTTGAGCGCGATGAGGGCGAGTCGGTCGTCATTGGCGCTGCCAACCCCCGCAATGAACCGATTTCGCTGTCGCTTCGCTGGGAGGATCAAAAGATGCCCGCGATCGCCGCCTCAATCGGTCCGGAATCTATGGAGCTGCTCACCATCGCTCGCGCCCGTCCGCGTCAGTCCGAGAGCATCGAGATCGACGAGTCGCTCGCGACCGCGCTGCGCGATCACGGGCTCTCGGCGATGTTGCCGCCCGCCGACCTTGCAGGCCCAAATCGCGGCCGAGATGCGATAGAAGCGAACGCACGCGCACAGCCAACGTTGATTGCCGAACATGGGGTCAATCGTCGGGCGATACAAGTCGGGTTCGGCCGAACCGCCGTTCGACCCCCAGGCCTGGGACTCGGTGTCATGCGCCCTGCAGCGACACTCGCGCAGGTTCGCGCTGGTGTCGTCAGGCCCGCGCCCACCGAATGGTCGACGAGCGCTGGCATCCGCCGTCGCCCCGCAGGTTGGGAACTGCTCATCGAGTGCCTTGTGCCAGTCGATGCGACTCCGAACAAGGATGAGATTGTGTTGACGTGCGATGCGGGGTTCCGTCGAACTCTCTCTGTTCAATCGGATGGCACAATCAACGCACAGGACGAGTCGATCGAACTCGAGTGCCGCGTGCATCAACATGCGGACCGCTGGAGGGTGCGCGTGCCACTGCCAGAGAGTTGGATGTCGCAGGCCTCTCCCGCGGACGGCAAGGTGACTCTCTCGATCATGCGCACAGTCGAGGGGAGTGGCTCGGACGCGCCTCCTCCCTTCGCGCGCCGTCAGTTCGCGGGGCTCTCACCGCTGCTTGTTGATCTCGCGGTTCGAGGAATCCCGCTTGATTTGTCGAGTTGGACTCTCTCAAGCGTTACACTCGCCCCATGAAACCCATGAAAGGCGCACGCGCAAAGAACAACGCACAGCCTCGGGTGATTGCGCTGCTCAACCAGAAGGGGGGAGTGGGCAAGACGACATCCACCGCAAACCTCGGCGCGGCATTCGCGATCGCAGGACTTCGCACACTTGTTGTCGATCTCGATCCTCAATCAAATCTCTCGCTGCACTTTGGACACGAGCCAGAGCCCGATCAACCGACGGTGCGCGATCTCTTCATGAATCCAGAGATTGCCGCATCTGACCTCATCAGGCAGGCGCGCGAGAATCTTTGGTTCATTCCAAGTGACACCGAACTTGCGCTTGTCGAAGGTGAACTCGCGCTGCAGTCCAACATGCAGCACATTCTGGCAGAGCGACTCGCTGCGTCGATGTCGGCGTTCGATGTCATTTTGCTCGATTGCCCGCCAAGTCTTGGGGTGCTGACAGTCAATGCGCTCACGGTGGCTCACGAGGTTGTCGTTCCAACACAGGCTCAATACCTCGCGCTTCGTGGGCTTGAGAAGCTGCTTGAGACCGTCTTGCTGGTTCAGCGAGCACTCAACGAACATCTGACAGTGGCCGGGGTGCTGCTGTGTATGCACGAATCGCAGTCGGGGCATGGCAAAGCGGTTGTCGCTGAGATGGATGCATACTTCGAGAAGTATCGAGGCAGCGGGTTGCCCTGGCAGCACGCGCGGGTTCTTCGTCCCGCAGTGCGCCGCAATATCAAACTGGCGGAGGCTCCGAGCTTTGGCCAGACGATCTTCGACTACGCGCCAACCTGCGCGGGAGCGGCCGACTATCGGGCGCTTGCCGATGCGATCCGGTCGCGGTGGACGGCGCAGCAACCGCCAGTTCAGGTTGCGCTCAGCGAAGGAACCGCGCAGTCGTGACAGAACGGGCAGGCGTGGCGCTCAGCGCGCAACTGGGGTGGCGGGGACTTCGTTGGTGGCGAGTGATGACCCTTGGTGCGTTCGCGTTCACCTTCATTGCAACGCACATCCCGAGACTTTCATTTGGCCCCGAGGCTCCAAGCGACAAGGTGTTGCACGCGACCACATTCGGAATACTCACGCTGCTCCTAGCGCGCGCGAGGGTCTTCAACCATCTGGTGGTGCTCGTGGCGATGGTCGCCTTTTCGGTTTTCGACGAGGCAACACAGTCACTGCCCTTCATTCACCGGCACACATCGATGGCTGATTGGATCGCCGACTGCGTGGGCATTCTGGTTGCGTGGACGCTGCTGTGCATGCAGGTTCGTCCGCGCGATGAGGTCGGACGGATGCGCGGTGAGTTTGCAGGTGCGGCACGTGCAGCGGTGCTCGACCGTCCATTCAATTGGTTTGCTCTTCAAACCTCGGCGATCCTTGGCGCGCTCGTTGGATTCCCATTGGCGATTGTCCTTGAGCACACTCTGTTTCTTGAGTCATCCCCGTGGAAGAGTGGGTTCGTCGGAGGGGTCTTTGGCGCGTTTGTCGGACTCGAGATCGCACATCGCGCCGCCTGTCGAGCGCTGACGACGCGCCTGTCAGATCGCCGTGCGTGCTTTGGATGTGGTGCCTCGACGCTGAGTGCGAACGATGCGCACGGCAGTGCGTCGGGCACCTGCGCCTCGTGCGGTGCGCCGTGGCGGCGGGCGCAGTGGGTTGTTCCTTGCGCGCTGTTTGATCATGCCCGCTGGAAGCGTGTGTGTATGTCCGCCCGAAGCGGAGCGATCGGAGGAGTGATCGTCTTGTTTTCGATCCTTGCATTCGCGGGAGTGATCAGAGCCGCGATGGGCGCGCTTGCCCTCAGTCCCATCTCAGGAAGCGTGCTGATCGACCTGCGCGAGATTCGTGAAGTGATCGTTGGACCGATTGCGATCCTCTCAATCGCGTTGATCATGCGAGTGATGAACCGGTCCGATGCGCGTGCGCGATCGCGCGAGGGGGTGAGATGCCTTTCGTGCGACTTCGACCTGCGCGCAACGCCAGCGCCAAGCGGGGTTGGGCGCTGTCCAGAGTGCGCAACAGAGTTTGCTCGCATCGCCACTGGCGACGAGACGGCCCTCAGTCACTTCGGAGGGGGAGCAAAACCTTCAACCGAACTGGATGGTTGCCCGCCGGTCTGACTGTGCAGTGAGGTCGTCGAGGTTGCAGGAGCGGCTCCAGCGAGTGAGAGCTGCAGGGTTGCTGGGCTCATCATCGGATCGATCTGGTTCTCAGCGATCTCGATTCGAACCCGTCGCTGCTCTTTGCCGAACGTCAGCACGGTCGTCGTTCCACGCGCTTGCTCGTTCATGAACCACCACCCCTGATCGTCGAACGCGGCGCGGGTCTCACGCGCGATCACTTGGCAGTCCACCACATCGCCTCGGTAGATCACATGGACGCCAACCATCTCGCCTTCACGTCGAACGATATCGCGCGTCACGATGGGTTCCATCCCAACCACATTGGGTACATCGCTCTCGAGGATGGTCTTGGGTGGACCGCCGCAGCCGACTGTGCACATGCACGCCGCCACCCAGGTTGGAATGAGCAAGGCGATGATTGGCGCAGAGGGACACATTGAGCCGATGGGGAAATCTACATCCACTCATGTCCCGCAGCTTTGAGATTCACGCACGCACCCTATCGGTGCTCACTTTTGCGAGCCGCATCACAGGACTCGCCCGCGATGCCGCGCTCAGTCGCGTCTTCGGCGTTGGCGTTGTCACCGACGCGTTTTCATTCGCTTTCATGGTGCCGAATCTCTTTCGGCGGCTCTTTGGCGAAGGAGCGCTCAGCTCGAGCTTTCTACCCGTCTATGCGCGGATCGAGCAGTCCGATCCGATTGCCGCGCGGGCGCTTGCGCGACTCGTGCTCTGGCGACTGGTGGTCTTTCTAGCGGCGGTCACTCTGGTGGGCGAGGTGATCCTGCTGCTTTGCTGGCCGCCCGCAGGCAACCCGCCGGCTCAATTGAGTGCGCGGCTGGTGTTCATTCTGCTGCCCTACATGCCGATGGTCTGCTGCGTTGCGCTGATGGGCGCCGTGCTTCAAGTGCATCATCGCTTTGGCCCAACCGCCGCCGCGCCGATCATCCTCAACCTTTTCATTGTCGGCGCATGCATAGGGCTTTCAATACCCGCCATGCACTTCGTGGGATTCAACCCCGTCGACTCGACGCTGCACATCACTCTTGTTGCACTGAGCGTGATCGTCGCCGGACTCATCCAGTGCCTGTGGAGTTGGCGTGCGCTGCGAGCACTCAACCTTCGCGCTGGAGCGATCACACCAGCCGCTCGCGACGGATTCGCGCAAGTCGTCCGTCAGGCCGCGCCGATGGCGCTGGGGCTTGGAGTCCTGCAGATCAATACATTCGTCGATGGACTCATTGCGAGCTATCCAACTCTCGTCGGACCGACCCTGTTCGGATTCGACTACCCGCTTGATGAGGGATCGATGGGGTCGCTGGCATTTGCCCAGCGCTTGTACGAGTTTCCACTAGGGGTCTTTGGCATCTCAGTCGCGACGGCAATCTTTCCGCAGCTCGCACGGCAAGCGAACAATGTGCCCGAGTTCTGCGCATTGATCGCGCGTGCGATGCGACTCGTCGTGTTCATTGGGCTTCCCGCAAGCGCAGGATTGGTCATGCTGCGCACGCCGCTGACGGCTGCCGTTTTTCAGGGAGGCGACTTCACGAGCGAAGACACTGCGCGCGTCGCAACAATTCTCATGGCGTTCGCGCCCGCGATCTGGGCGTACAGCGCCAACCATGTGCTCACGCGCGCCTTCTATGCGCGCGGTGAAACGATGACGCCGGTTCGCATCTCAGTCGCCATGGTGGCACTCAACTTTCTGCTCAACATCACCTTGATCTGGACGCCATTAGGCACCTCAGGGCTCGCGCTCTCGACGGCATTCTGCGCGATCGTCCAGATGTTCTGGATGCAGCGTGTGTTGGCGAAGCGCATCGGTCCGATCATCACTCCGACGGTTCGTTCGAGTTGGCTACGTTCAGCAATCGTCACTGGGCTGATGATCGGTGCGCTCGCGCTCACGATGCAGTTCACTCCAGCCGATCGTGGCTGGTGGGGGACTGTGTGGACGCTTGGCCTCCTCACCGCCGTCGGAGGCGCAGTCGTCTACGCAGCGGCGCATCTCATGAAGATGCCCGAGCTTGGCTGGGCGATGGGGCGAACTGAAAAATCAACCGCCTGAGGCCGCGGGTGCCGTGCTCGACGAAGTCGTTGAGAGCGGTTCGAGGGTGATCGGATCGCGCATCGGCAGTTCTGTGGCGGGGCCGAAGAGTGCCATCGTTGCGCGCCCTTGCAAATCACCCTTCGAAATGTCATCCCAGTTGCCGACGATGAGAATTGCCATCTTGGATGGCACCAGGTACTTCTGCGCCACTCGCTGAATGTCTGCGGCGGTGACCGCATTGATTTTCTCACGGAAGTGCTCCCAGTACCCAGCTGGTCGTTTTGTCCACTCGTCGGAAACGAAGACACCGAGCATTGCAGGCTTCGATGCGAATGTCGATGGAAACGTCTCAATCGCCGAGGTCTTGGCGATGTCAAGTTCGGCCGCGGTGACCGGCTGTTCTCGGATCTTGTTGAACTCTTCCATGATCAACTTGAGCGCGAGAGCCACAGTTGGACTCTTGCTCTCATATCCCGCCCGAAAGATTCCAGGATAGAAGGGGCCTGCTCGAAATGAACTTCCTGCGCTGTACGCCAGCCCTTCGTCGCTGCGAACGCGTCCCATGATGCGGCTCGAGAATCCACCGCCACCGAGAATCTCATTCATCATCGTGTATGCGTAAAAGTCTGGGTTGTCACGCTGGATCGAGGCGAGGCCAACGATGACCTTCCCTTGAGGGATCGCCTTTCGAACGAAGTACACACCAGGCTGGATTGTGTGGTCTGGACCAACAGGGGCGGCGTTCGCGGTCCCCTTGGCCCATCCTGCCAGCGCCTTCTCAAGTGTTGCCGGAAGGGTCTTCGGATCGAAGTCGCCAGTGACCGAAATGATCATGTTTCCAGGGTGAAAAATGCGCGCAGCCATCGTGCGCATCTCGTCGATGGTGATTGCCTCGATCGATGCACCAGTGGGCTGCCGCGACTCAAAGTGGTTGGCTCCATACGCGATGTAGTTCCACTCTCGCGCGCTGATCGATCCTGCGTCATCATTTCGTTGCTTCAGCCCTTCGAGTGCGTCTGCACGCGCGATCTTGAACTTCGCCTCGTCGAAGCCAGGGTTCTTGAGTGTGTCGATCAAGATCGCAAGACTCGCGTCGAAGTTTGACGCAAGGCAATCGATCGAGGCAGTGCTCATCCAGTCCTGCGAGCGAATCGACATGTTGGTTGCCATGAAGTCGAGCTTCTCATCGACTTCATTTGCGCTCATGGTGGTGGTTCCGCCAAGTCGCATCATCGCAGCGGTCGTCGCGGAGAGTCCATCAAGCCCGGCAGGATCGAGGTTTCGACCACCCATGCACGAGATCGTCAAACTGATGAGCGGAAACTCGTGGCTCGGAACCATGAAAAGCGTGGTTCCGTCGGCAAGGGTCGAACGATAGGCGCTCGCCGCAGGTGGGGTATAGACGAGCGGGGGATGGACCAACGACTCAGGCCGCGCTGGAATCTTCGTATCGCCTCCGAACGCCGTCGCGCCTGCTGCGCAGGCAATGAGGCCGACAAGTGTGTGAGCGAACATGGATGCTCTGATGGGAGATGAATTCGTCGTCACTTGGCACTTCCTTTCGATTCAAGTTGCGCAATGCGCTCTTGCATTTTCTTGAGCATGAAGTCGACCATCGGCTTCATTTGAGGTGGCATCTGCTCGCTTTGCGCGGAGAGACCCGCGAGTCCTTCCTGCAGTGCCTTGACGTCTGTCTCTTTCTGAAGTTGCGCCGCCATTTGACGAGCCCGAGCCTGCATTGGAGCTGGGAGTTTTGCGATGTCCGCGTCATCTTCAGTCGAAGTGGCGCCTGTGGCGCCTCCACTCTTTCTGACAAATGTCGCGACCGACCGGTTTGATGGATCGAAGTACTTCTTGGCAACCCGCTGAATGTCCGCTGCCGTCACGGCTTGCAATTTCTTCGGATTTTCGTTGATCTCTTCCCACGTTCCGAGCGCCTCGCAGAAAGCGATTTGAATCATGAGTCGAAAGTTCATCTGCAATCCGCGGTACGAGTCAGCAGCTGCCTGGTTCTTCACCTTTTGCAGCTCACTCTCACTCACGGGCGAGTCCTGCAAGAGTTTCAGTTGCGCGTACCAGGCCGCTTCAAGTTGGGCGGGCGTTGCATCTCCCTTGGTCTCAGCGCTGAACGAGAACGCCCCAGCGTAGTTGCGGCTTTCCTGTTGTGATGAGGCGCTCGATGCGATTTCGCTTCCCTCAACCATCGACTTGTACAAGCGCCCAGTACGCCCGTTCAAGACCTGCGCAAGCATGTCGAGGGCATAAGAATCGGCGTGCTGAAATGGAACGGTGTGGTAGCGCACCTCGACCTGTGGTTGGCACTCCGCTTCTGCGTTCATACGCTGTTCAGCCATCTGCTTCGATTCAAGTGTGACGACGGGAGGTGGAGTCGTCGTCCCTGGGGCCAGTCGGCTGAAGTACGAAGTGATCGAGGCGCGTACCTCCGCTGGCTTGAAGTCGCCCACAATGATTCCGACCAGATTGTTGGGACGGTAATAGATGTTCCAGTACTTCTGTGCTTCTTCCATGGAGTACGAATTCAGGTCGCTCGTCCAACCGATGACAGGCCACGCGTATCCGCACGAGACCCAAAACATCGCGTCGAACTGTTCCTGAAAAGTCCCTGTCGGAGTGCTTTCTGTGCGCAGTCGGCGCTCTTCGTGCACCACATCACGCTCGCTGAAAAACTCGCGAAAAACACTGTCATTGAGCCGGTCGCTTTCCATCCAGCACCAGAGATCAAACTTGTTGCTCGGAACGTTGATGAAGTAAAAGGTGAGGTCGTGCGAGGTGAAGGCGTTCATCCTGCTGCCGCCACCCTTGGTATAGATCGTGTCGAACTCATCCTTCACGATCGAGCCCGCCGACTTTTGCTTCGCATCAAGGTCGGCAATCTGGCTCTCGAGGTCTTTGGTTCTTGCTGCACTGTCAGCGGCGCTCTTGTCGATCGCGGCGATTTCTTTTCGCAGCGCCGAAATGGCGTCGGCATTCGAGCGACCCTGCTGGCTGTCCATCATCGTCTTGAGGACGGATCGCAGCGCAGCGAGCTTGGGAGTGTCATTGGCGGGATTCCACGGATCGTCAATCTCACCCGCGAAGAACCGTTGGTACTGAGTGGTCCATGTTTCTTGGTTCATCTGGTTGCGAACGTCCCGCTGTGAATCGCGAAACGCCGCATCCTTCGCGGGATCGACGGTCCCGATCGTGTTCGTCCCCTTGAACATCATGTGTTCGAAGAAATGCGAGATGCCCGTGATGCCTGGACGCTCGTTCACGCTGCCGACTTTGGCAAGCCAGCCTGCTGAAATCGTGTTGGGCTCATCGCTTCTCGGAACGAGGATGAACTTCATTCCGTTGTCGAGAGTGAAGACTTCGGGGGTGAGTTGCTGACCGAGGGCGGTTGTGCCAGCGGCGAGAACTGCGCCAAGTGCGACGAGGGTTGCCAAGGTTCTTGTCATGTGGGGCTCCAATGAATGGGTGAGGGGACATTTGTAG
>SYHM01000115.1 GCA_005799205.1 Planctomycetia bacterium
GCGGGATCGATTGAGGAAGTGAACAGCGAGGTGGCGAAAGATCCTTCGCTCGTGAACTCCGATCCGTTCGGGAGGGGCTGGCTGGTCAAGCTGCGCCCAACCACGATGGCGGGGCTGAGCACATTGATGGATGCCGCGACCTATGACGCCAAGCACCCACTCGGCTGAGCCGCGACTCGTCGTCCGGAGCCTTCGCAAGACCTATCGTCCTCCGTCTACGACGAGCGCACTGCGCCCTGTCGAAGCGCTTGGGGGGGTCGACTTGCACATCGATACCCCTGGCTTCTATGCGGTGATGGGCCGCTCAGGAAGCGGCAAGAGCACCTTGCTCCATCTGCTCGCAGGACTTGACCGCCCAGACAGCGGCGAAATGTGGGTCGGCGAACGGGCGGTGCACGCGCTCAGCGAGTCACAGCTCGTGACGTACCGGCGCAGAGAGATTGGCATTGTCTTTCAACAGTTCAACCTCGTGCCAACGCTCGACGCCCTCGGCAACACGATCTTGCCTGGCGTCCTCGATCGGCAACCCCTTGCAGAGTTGCGAGAACGCGGACGGACGTTGCTCGAGCAGCTTGGACTCGCCGACCGGTTGAACCACCGTCCAGAAACACTTTCAGGTGGTGAACAGCAGCGGGTTGCGATTGCACGTGCGCTCGTCTGCTCACCCTCACTCATTCTCGCTGATGAACCCACCGGAAACCTCGACTCGCACAGCAGCGGCCTGCTCTGGCGGTTGCTCGAGGAGACCGCCGCCTCGCGCGGAATCATTGTGCTGATGGTGACGCACGAACCCGTCGCGGCGGCACATTGCCAGCGCACCTTCATCCTGAAGGATGGACGCGTCGCGGGTGACCTCAACAGTCATGGACTCGATCCCACCCTGTTGGCACATCGCGCGCTTGAGCTTGCTCGGTCGGCCTAGCCGCACCTGGCTCGTCGCGGTTTCGGTCGCTCTCGCGTCGATGCTCGTCGTGACCGTGAGCTGCGCGCTTTCGACTGGGCTCGCGAATGTCACTGCGCGTGTTCACGGACTGATCGGCGAAGCAGATGCGGTCGTCGTCCACGAGCACGGCAGCAGCTTCGATGAAGCGCTGATCACTGACGTCCGCACGTGGCCTGGGGTGCAGACCGCCGCAGGAAGAATGACTGGAACAATCGCGCTCGAGCGATGCGACATCGACCCGCTGGCCAGACGAGAGACTCCACGCGCTACCGTGAGTTGCCGCGGTGTCGACTTGAAGCAGGACGCGCCGTTCGAGCAGCGCAGCTATCAGGAGGGGCGAGCACCGATTGAAGAGAACGAGATCGCGCTCGATCCAGTGGCGCAGCAGCGGCTAGGCGCAGTTCCAGGAACGCGCGTTCGAATCGTGCAGTTTGGAGATCCCGTCGAGTTGGTTGTGACGGGCGTCTTTGAGCGACCGACCCTTGGCGCGCTGCAACGCCCGACGGGAGTTCTCTCGCGCGAGGTGCTCGCACGCGTCACGGACCAACCAGGATCGATCTACTCCGTCTCGATCGTCCTTGACGAAGGAATCGACGCAACCGAATGGATCGCCACACACTCAAGAGATGTCGATCCACCGCTTCGACTCGACGGGGCCGATCTCGCCACGAGCGGCCTCTCACTCGTTGCTTCGGAGAGTCGAGTCGCGCTCTCGCTTGGAAGCCTGCTCGCGTTTTTATGTTGTTCCTTCATCATCGCAACAGCGATGACGACAGCGCTCAACGAACAACAGCGCACCTTCGCGGTTGCACGCTGCATCGGCGCTGGACGCGCGCAACTCTTTGCTGGCCAAATCGTCGCTGGATCACTCCTCGGGCTCGCTGGTGGATTGATCGGCGTTCCGCTTGGAGTCCTGCTCACAGCGCTGCTGGTGCAGTGGAACTCGCACCTCCTTCCAGAGGGATTGACGGTTTCGTGGTTTGGGTTCGCTCTCGCGCTCGCTGGATCAGTTGGGTCCGGAGTGATCGGCGCGCTGTGGCCTGCGTGGATCGCATCGCGCGTCACAGCCTTGCGCGCACTCTCCCCCAACGCGTTTCCCCCGCCCCGACGAGCAATCTGGATCGTTCCTGCGCTCGGCGCGCTCTGTCTCGCGGTGCAACTCTCCCTCACGCTCGCCAATGACTCGCAGCACCGATTCTGGCTGTATGCGGTTGTGGGGCTGCCACTCCTACACCTTGGATGGTTTCTGCTCGCGATACCAACCCTCAGGTGCATCGGTGCCATCCTCACACCTCCGCTCGAACATGCGCTATGGATCGCACCTGGACTGCTGCGTGGGTCACTGGTCGCGCATGCTCCAAGAATGGGACTCATTGCGGGGGCGTTGATGATCGGCGTTGGAATCCTGATCAGTAGTTCAAGCAACGGTTCCGCAATCCTCGAGAACCTCACCCAACGAGTGCGTTTTGGCGATGCGTTCGTTCTCAAGAGCAGCGGATTCACGAGCGAACAGACGGCTCGCGTGCGGTCGTTACCTCGCGTCACTTCGGCCGCAGCCGTCGGCTACCTGCCGCTCAAAGTGATTGGGGGCAATCGACTTGGTCTCGCTGGAATCTCAACGTCGAACGTCGTCTGTGTCGGCTTCGATTCGGTTCCATTCTTCGCACTCAACCGGCTCGAGTGGATCGCTGGGAACCCCACGAGCGCCGCAGCGCGCCTTCGCGAGGGAAACGCCGTGCTCGTTGCCCAAGAGTTCTTGACAGCCCGCGGACTCGGGCTCGGCGCGACACTTCAGCTTGGAAGTGATCGCGATCACCATCCCTTTGAAGTGGTCGGAGTCGTGTCGGCCGCGGGTCTTGACGTTGCAACACAGTTCTTTGGAATTCGCAGCATGTACATGGAGCACGCGGCAGGGTGTGTGTTCATGGACTTCGACGCCGTCGAAAGGCACTTCGGAACGCGCGAGGCCTTCCTCGTTCAGTTGGAGATCGACCCAAGCGCCACGACAGCAGACGAAGCGGACCTCGCACGCAGCATCGAGGAGATTGCACCCGGTGGCATCTTTGCGAGCGGGCGCAGCATCCGCGGAGAGATCATGACGATCGGGGGGATCTTGCTGACGGTGAGCGCCACCGTCGCCATCGGCGCCCTCGTCTTAGCATCGTTTGCCTCGGGCAGCGTGATCGCAGCGGGTGTCTCGTCGCGCTCATACGAGTTTGGGGTGCTGCAGGCTGTGGGTTCGAGCCGCGGAATGCTGTGCAGGATCGTGCTGGCTGAGTCGATGATCATCGGCCTAAGCGCCGGGGTTGTGGGGACTCTCTTTGGAGTACACGTCGGATGGATGGGTACGCAGGTCTATCGCGACCTGCTTGGGCTCACGTTGGGGCTCCCGCTTCCGTTGGAACTGATTGCAGGTGGCATCGGCGCAGTCTGTGTGACTGCGCTCGCCGCGGCGCTTCCAAGTGTGCTGTGGCTGACCCGCCAATCACCACGCGCCCTGCTCACGGCTCCGAGAAACTAGCCTCGGCGCGGCACACTGTTTTCTGCACCGTGCGCGGACCACTCGATGACGACTCCCTTTCAGCTCTGTTCGCCATTTGCTCCCGCTGGAGATCAACCGCAGGCAATCGCGAATCTCACCGAGGGAGTGCGCGCAGGGAAGAAGTACCAGACGCTGCTTGGAGCCACCGGAACGGGCAAGACGTTCACGATGGCGAATGTCATCGAGCAGATCCAACGTCCGACTCTGATCATGACGCACAACAAGACGCTAGCCGCGCAACTCTATGAAGAGATGAAAGCGCTCTTTCCGCGCAACGCAGTGTCATACTTCGTCTCGTACTACGACTTCTTTCAACCTGAGGCGTACATCCCCCAACGCGATATCTACATCGAGAAGGACGCATCACGAAATGCAGACCTCGATCGCCTACGCCTTGCTGCCACGAGCAATCTGCTGCACCGGCGAGACACCATCGTGATTGCGAGCGTCTCGTGCATCTATGGACTGGGATCCCCGCAGGAATATGCTCGCAAGATCGCGATAGTGACACGGGGGGAATCGCTCGATCGGCGGGGATTCCTGCTTTCGCTGCACGCGATGCAGTACCGGAGGAACGATGTCGACCCGTCTCGCGGGTGTTACCGAGTGCGCGGGGATTGCATTGAGATCTGGATCGCGAGCGAGCAGCACGCGATCCGAATCGAGCTCTTCGGCGATGTCGTGGAACGGATCGAGCGCATTGACGCCCTCACTGGCGAAGTGCTCGGATGCGACGAGCGCACATTCATCTTTCCCGCGGTGCACTACATGATGGCGCACGACCAACTGGCCCGCGCTGTCGAGTCAATTCGCGCAGAGATGAAGCAACAGGTCACTGAATTGCAGTCAAGCGGACGCTTGCTCGAAGCACAGCGGCTGCTTGGACGCACGCGATACGACCTCGAGTTGCTGAGTGAGACCGGAGTGTGTCCAGGGATCGAGAACTACTCGCGCCATCTCGAAGGACGCGCCGCCGGATCACGCAGTTCTTGCCTGCTCGACTACTTTCGCCATGGACCTGACGCGGGACCCGACGACTGGCTGCTCTTCGTTGATGAGAGCCATGCGAGCGTGCCGCAGGTGCGCGGGATGTACTTCGGAGACCGTCGCCGAAAGGAAACACTGATCGAACACGGGTTCCGACTTCCGAGCGCGCTTGATAATCGCCCCCTCACCTTCGACGAGTGGGAAGGACTCATTCCACAGTGCATTTTTGTCAGCGCAACTCCAGCCCCCTATGAACTCGAGCATTCCCTTGGAGTCGTCGCAGAGCAGGTTCTTCGCCCGACCGGACTCGTCGATCCGCCCGTCGAAGTGCGCCCTGCACGAGGACAGATTCCCGACTTGCTTGATGCGATCCGCCCCGTCACCTCGAAGGGTCACCGAACGCTCGTCACTGCGCTGACGAAACGGCTCTGCGAGGAACTCACCAACTACCTGCACGAGCAGGGAGTCCGGGTGCGCTACCTGCACAGCGACATCGAGACGCTCGAACGACTTGAGATTCTGCGCGACCTGCGCGAGGGTGAGTTTGACGTGCTCGTCGGAGTCAATCTCCTGCGCGAGGGGCTCGACCTTCCCGAAGTGGCGCTGGTGGCGATCCTCGACGCCGACACGCAAGGATTTCTCAGGAGCGAGTCAAGTCTGATGCAGACAATGGGGCGCGCCGCGCGCAATGCCGACTCGCAGGTGATTCTCTATGCCGACTCTGTGACCCCACAGATGCAACGCGCGATCGATGAGGTGAACCGTCGCCGCACCCTGCAACTCGCGCACAACGCTCTGCATGGGATAGTGCCGCGAACGATCATCAAGGCGAATCGCCGTGCGCTCGAGAAGGAGATCGAACGGGATCGCGCAGGCAGCGCAGGCGAATCGCAACTGCGCGCGATTTCACGCGAGTCGCTGATCGAAGAACTCGAAGCTGAAATGCTCGAAGCCGCGCATGGGTTGGAGTTCGAGCGGGCTGCGA
>SYHM01000013.1 GCA_005799205.1 Planctomycetia bacterium
CTCCAACGACTCGTCTGCGGGCGCGAGCCACACAAACTGGCGCGCGATTCTCGATGCAGCTTCTGACTCCTCCACGGCTGCGCAAAGCAGGGAGGTCGTCGCCCAACGCTACTGGCCAGCGATTCACGCATTTGTTCGACGAAGCGGCATATCCCACGGAGAAGCCGACGATGTCACCCAGGGGTTCATCTGCGATGTCCTACTAGGGCGCAATCTGCTTGGCCAAGCAGACCCGCAGCGAGGGCGTTTTCGATCACTGCTTCTCACTGCTGTTCGAAACTACGTCTACGACGAACTTCGTCGACGAACCTCGTCAACGAGACATCCCTCAACCGGAAGCGTTGTCGCCCTCGAGGCAGATGCGCAAGGCGGATCCTCGCACGAAGATCCCAAGTCCGAAGACCCTGAAGCGGCGTTCGATCGCGAGTGGATCGGCATGCTGCTCGATGCTGCCGCTGAATCAGTGCGCCAGCACACAGACACGAACGGACTCGATGCGGCATGGGACATCTTTGATCGACGCCTCTTGCAACCGATGCGAAGTGGCGCGGTTCCGGTCTCGACCGAGGAGTTCATGAAACGCTGGTCACTCTCATCGCAGTCACAGGTCGCGAATGTCCTTGTTCGCATGAAGCGCAAGTTCACGGCAGCGCTCATGCACGAACTGGGGCTGTGCGGCGACGATCCTGACACCGTACACCGCGAAGTTTGCTCGCTCCTCGAAGCACTCGAGCGGGGATCACAGTGAAGGACTCCTCATCATCATCCGCCGACCCATTCAAGTGGGTGATTGAAGCGACCAACAATCCGCAGCTCACCCCTGCTCACATGCTCGTCAATTGGCTCGCAGTCGAAGTCGATCCAACGTTGACTGATCTCACGGGGGCGCTTGTCAATCCGACGACCGCGCTCGTGACGCTCGGGGCGCTCAAGGATGCCTTTAAGCATCTTCGGCTCGAGGGCGAAACCGCCGATGACCGTTCACTCGCTGCGACTTACTACGCCCTCACCATCGCTGCAGCGATCGTCTCACATAAGACTCGCATCAGTCGGCAGAGTGACCAGGCGATTGAGAATGCGCTGCGAGTCGTTTGGAGCGATGAGTCCAGCGACCTGCGCCTGCGCGACCTTGCGTGGCGCGCGTTCTTCACAATGCGTTCGGGGCTGACCGCTTCAAGACCCTGACGATCGACGTCTGCTACTCGCGCACGCTCGCGGGATCGACCGGCTCGGGCAGAACGATCCCCGAACTCCCAAGGGTCGTTCCCGTCGCGAATGCGAGATCGATGAGCGCGATCTGATACCCCGCGAGCGCATCGACCTCGCGACTCTGTGCGTCCGCGACGCGCGCAGCGGCATCGAGCACATCGGTGCTGGTTCGCAGTCCGACATCGAATTGGCGGCGCTCCCCCTCGAGTGTCCTTCCAGCCAGAACCGCTTCGAGTCGCGCCGCGAGAATCCGCCTCCAAGTGTTTTCGACTGAGTCGGCCGCGTTCAGGACCTCTTGCGTGACGGATTGCCGGCGCGCCTCGCGGGTACCGAGGCGCTGCAAGCGTGTCAGTATTGCCCGACTGATTCGAGACTTGGCGGCCTCATTGCCGATCGGAACTGTCGCGTTCACCCCGAGCGTGTATCCGTCACCATCGCCCAGCGCCGCGTAGGCAGAGCCGATCGACGTGCTGTCTCCAAGGTATTGATACTGATAGGAGACGACGAAGTTTGGAAGTGCCGCGTTGCGCGCGAGGTCGATTTGCTCCGCATCGACGAGCAATTGCAGCTCGAGTTCGAGCAACTCCATCCTTGCCGCCATTGCGTCTGCGATCAGGCGCTCATCATTGAACTTCAGATTGACGGGTTCTGCATTCGTGATTGGCGCGATCGAGGTTGGGCTCTCGACTGGAAGCCGCGGATCGTTCATGAAACGCTTCAGGTCGCGCTGACGAAGCCGCAGGATGTTGTCCGCGACAATGACTTGCTCAATCGTTCCACTGACGCCGCTTTGTGCACGAATGACTTCGATTTCGGGCGCGAGTTCTTGCTCGACGCGCCTTCGTGCCTGCTCAAGCTGGGCCTGTGCAACCTCGAATTGGCTGACGCGCACCTCGAGCTGCTTCGACGCTCGATAGAGATTCCAGTACGCCTTCTCGGCGTCAGCCAGAATGCGAATCGTCTGCAACTTGGTGCGCGCATCAACCATACGACCTTGGTACTTCGCGATGCGAATCGATGCGGTGTTCGTTGCAATGCCCGCACCTTGAAGCAGTGGCTGCGAAATCGAGAACTGCAATCCCGCTTCGTATGGTTCATAGCCAGGAAGTGCGCTCGCGCCTTGGTCGGCCTGGTTAATCAGTGTTCCCGCCGAAATGCTGCCGCCGGTGGCGAGAGGGACGCTCACACCGAGATTCGCGTTGCTCGCATCGGCCGAGACACTCTCTTCGAGTTGTGTCAGAAAGCCAGTTGTGTTCTTGGTGTACGCGGCGTTGAGCACCGCCTCGAACTTCGCGAGCTCTTCATCAATGCGCGTGATTCCAATCGTGGGATCAAACTGCACCACGCGCAGGTCAAGATTGTTCGCGAGCGCCATCGCTCGCACGTCTGCAATCGTGACGGAGGTCTTGTCCTCATAGACCGGAGGTGAGAATCCGTGAGACTGCGCCTCAGAAACCGCATCGGCGAGCGACTGCGGAGGAATCTCTGATTGAGTCGCTGGATCGAACGGCCCGATCTCTTTCGTACTTGTGGGCGGACCCACGATCTGCTCGTGGTCCGAAAAGAGCTCGTTCTGGCAACCGCAGATCAGCGCTGACGCGACCGCACATCGACCAACTCGCCACAGCTGCACCCTATTCATGACGAAGCGCCTCAATGGGATCGAGCCGCGCCGCCTTAAGCGCTGGAAAGAACCCGAAACCGAGGCCAACAACTGCGCTGAAGGCGAAGCTCAGCAAGACCGCCCACAGTGGAACATCAGCGTGCTGCAGGCTCGCCCCAGGGATCAGTGTCATTCCGATCGCCAAGAGTTTTCCGATCAACACCCCCACGAGCCCGCCAGCGAGGCAGAGCGCCATCGCCTCGAGCAGAAACTGCATCATGATCGCTCCAGGAGTCGCCCCAACGGCCTTCCGTAAACCGATTTCGCGGGTCCGCTCAGAGACAGAAACCAGCATGATGTTCATGATGCCAATGCCTCCCACGAGCAAACTGATCCCGACGATTCCTCCAGCGATCGCCGTAATCCCCGCGGCCATCGCCTTGAACTGCTGGATGTACTGATCGATCGCGACAACTTGAAAAGTATCCGAGTCACCAGGATGGATGCCCCTGATACGGCGCATCGTCTGTGTGATCTCTGAGCGCGCCTCTTCCGAGACTTCTGTTCGCGTAGCGAGCGCAGTGATTCGGATGAAGATGTCGGATGACTGCAGCTTCATTGCCAGCGCAAAGGGGATGAAAATCTCCGCGGCATTTCCTCCATCTCCAAACATGCGCGACTGAAGCGTCTCAACGATTCCGACAACAAGAAACCGCCGTCCGTCGAGCAGAATGTGAGACCCAACCGCTTCGGCTGGCAATCGCAGCTCGTCGATCGCCGCTTCATTGAGCAGACAGACCTGTCGGGCGCTCCGCTCATCGATGGTGTTGAACATGCGACCCGCGATCACTCTGCGATTCTCAGCCTCGTGCCAATCAGGCCACATGCCAACGACGGTGATCCCTTCGAGTTCCTTTTCATCGCTCGCGACAGAAACGCCGAATTCGGTGATCGGCGTGATCGCTCGAAGCGATGGACACGACGCCTGAATCTCTCGTACTTCCCACGGCTTGATGCGAATCTTGTCGCGGGGATACATGCTGCGCGGCTTATCGTCGGGGCGGTCTGGAAAGACATAGAGGCGGTTTGCGCCGAACGACTCGAACTCTGTCAGCACATTCGCCTTGAGTCCGCTCAGCGCGGCGATCACTGAGGTGGTGCTTGCAACTCCGACGATGATCCCAAGAGCCGTCAAGAGGCTGCGCTTGCGATTCGCCCAAATCTGGCTCATCGCAAGCTTGATCGCCTGAGAATAGAAGTAGGGGCTGAAGTTCATCCTTGGTGATGTCCTGCTGCGTCCTCGGCAATGGGAAGGTCACTGAGTACGAGTCCATCGCGTAGTCGAATCACTCGCTGACAGAATGCCGCGACTTCGTTTTCGTGCGTCACGATGAGGACGGTCTGTCCCTCAGCGTGCAGCTGTTGAAAGATTCCCATGACCTCGCGGGTCGTGACCGAATCAAGATTGCCCGTCGGTTCATCCGCCATCAGAATTGCAGGATGATTCAGGATCGCCCGCGCGATTGCAACGCGTTGCTTCTGCCCTCCCGAGAGTTGGCTCGGGCGATGGGTCACGCGATCTGAAAGTTTCACCCGCTCAAGTGCTTGCAGCGCTCGGCGAGTGCGTTCTCCGCCAGTCAGGCCAGCCTCTCGTGAGTAGACCAGCGGAAGCTCGACATTCTCAAGTGCGGTTTGCCGCGCAAGCAACTCGAATGATTGAAAGACAAAGCCGATCTTCTCGTTTCGAACGAGGGCGAGTGCAGCCTCTGACATGTGCGACACCCGTTGCCCGTCGAGCTCGTAGCTTCCTTCGGTCGGCTGATCCAAGCACCCGATGATGTTCATCAGCGTGCTCTTTCCAGACCCCGACGCGCCCATCACCGCGACCATTTCATTGGTGCCGATGTCGAGGTCGACCCCGCGCAGTGCGTGAATCGCCTCATCCCCAACCCTATAGACCTTGCGCAGCGCTCGAACTCGAATCATCGACTCGCTACCCCGAGACCTTCACCGAGAGTCCAGACCTGGGCTTGGCCCCTCCCGATGGCACCTCTTCCTGCCTCAGCGCCTCTCCACCCTTGAGATGCTCGAGGGTCTTGTAGGGTCCCACGACCACCATCTGGCCGCTCTCAACTCCGCTGTCAACAATCGTCTCGGTCAAACTGCTTGAACCAAGTCGAACGGCGGTCGCAGTTGCGATCCCGTTCTCGTCTCGAAAAATGATGGGCACCACACGCTGTCCTGCGGTGAAGAGCGGGGATTCGGATAGCGCAAGCGGAAGTTCGTCTCGCTTGCGTTCGACAACCGCTTGTGTTGGAACAAGCACTCCCCAGTGCTCTTTGATCGCAATATCGACGTTCGCCGCCAGCCCAGAGAAGATCCGCGTTCCTTCTGAGTCGATCGAGATATCAACCGTGAAGGTTCCTGCCCCCTGCGTCGCCGAAGCAGCGGCTTGCATCCCCGTCCCAGTTCGCTGCAGTGCAACTTCTTCAACGACCCCTTTGAATGATCGACCCGGAAAGGCGTTGATGAAAATCTCGGCAGGCTGCCCCTCGACAACTTTGGCGATATCTGATTCGGCGACCTGACTGCGCATGCGCATACGACCGAGATCAGCGATCGTCATAATCACCGTGCCCGCATTGTTCATGGTTCCAACCATGACCAACTCTCCAACCTCGGCGTTGAGCCTCGTGATCGCTCCATCGATTGGGGCGCGCATCGTCGCGTATGAAAGTTCTTGGCGAACACGCTCAATCTCTGCATCGCCCGCAGCGAGCGAACTCTCGAGCGCTCCAATCGTCTTGCGCATCGCAGCGATCGATGCTTCCAACTCATCTACGCGAACGGTCGCATCCTCGAACGCCTGACGTGCGACATCGCCTGTCTCGAACAGCTTGCGCTGCCTCTCAAGCGTCCGCCGCGCGTTCTCGAGTGATTGCACTGGGCCGTTGATGCGCACGGTCTCGGCCTCGAGCCGTGCACGTTCGCCATCTCGACGCGCGATCGTCGACTCAAGCCCAGCCTTCAGATTGCGATCATCGAGCTGCACGACGACATCGCCCTGCTTGACGAGATCGCCCTCGCGAAATGGCAGAAGCGTGATTCGAGCCGACACCTGCGCCGAAATGTCAACCTTCGCAGTTGGCTCGACGAAACCAGGGGCGGAAACAGTCTCGAGTAACGATCCTTCGCGTGCCACAGCTGATCGCGCCTCGACTCCAGTTGCACCTGAGAGCAATTGAACTGACGCCCAGATGGACTGCCCCGCGAGAATTGCTACAACAATGACTCCCCCCACGATCATCGCGATTCTCTTCTTCGTGCGTGACACTGAGGCCTCCTTCCAGGTCGATCGCCAATTCGGCGAATGAGCGAACCAAAAGAGTACCGACAAAAGAAATTCCCCTCGGTCGAGTGACCGAGGGGAATCGCAATCGCAAAGAGAAACTCTCAGCTCTCACTTAGGGGCATGCACCCCAACCGCTGAGCAGCGTCGCGAGGTCAGACCCGTTGGTCTGACCATCGCCAGTGATGTCCGCTCCAGGAGATCCCCACCCTGAGAGCAGTGTTGCCAAGTCTGCACCGTTGCGGAAACCATTGGCGTCATAATCGCCAAGGCACGCTGGCGCTGCCACTGGTGATCCGAAGATGTCGAACGCTGTGTTGAACATGTCGTTCGGATTCGCACCGGCTTCCATCGTGTATCCCGCGAGGGTGTAGCGAACAAAGCCTGGGGCTGGAAAATTGGCAGAGCGCCATGCAAACGGTCCAGTCGCATCAATCAGGTTGATGCCGTCGTACGCAGACAAGAACCACGCGAAGTTCGAGAACGTCGTCGCGCAGGCCGCATTGCTGGCGTATGCCGTCAGGTAATAGTCGCCTGCGGGCAAACTAAACGCCACATTGATGTCATGCGATGCGTTCGCCGCGTTGTCGGCGCCGCCTGTGTACCCAACCGGAAATGGAACTGAGCCCGTGAGCCGCTGCTGCGCTGCGGTCGGAGCTGGATTTCCAGTCAACCGATCCCAGACGACATAATTCAGCGTTTCGTTGACCATACCCGCTGGCACAAAGCCCTTGACCGTCATCTTCGAGATGTCCCAATTCGCCGCGGTTGATGGAACGGTGAATGCTTGCGCAAGCCAACGCTGTTGGCTCGTCGCAGAGATGCAACCCGAACTCAAGCCGAGGTTTGTCAGGGCACCAGCAGTTGAGACAAGTGGATGCTGCGGACCCGTCGAGAAGACGACGTACTCGAACGAAGTCGCCATGGTCAGCACGAACGTGTCAGCTGTGTCTGCGCCGCCAACGGTCGAGTCGTACCATCCACCAATTCGAATCAGGTAGTACTCATCGGCAACCGCGTCGATCAGCGTGACCGCCGATGGGCCGCCAACAATGACGGTTCCGGTGGCGTCTGCACATGAATCGTCGACGCATCCGATGACATAGTCAGGCATCGCGGCTGCTCGGGCAGCGGTGACGACGGGGTCAAGACCAAGCCCATACAACTCAATGACCGAATCGGTGGTTGCATCGCCACCAACACAGGTTGAGATGGTCAGCGCGCCGTTCGCTGGTGCCTTGATTGTGAACCAGAGATCCTTACCCATCGCGGATGCGCAGAGTCCCACTGCTGGGCCAGGACCATCGGTTCCTGCGCCAGTATTGTCGACGATGACATTGGCCTGGCCAACGGTGATCATTCGTGAGGCAGTGGCGCAGTCGTTGGCTGGGGCGCCAGCTGGTGACGAGCAGCCATAGACGAACAGTCCGCAGAGGTCGACCGCATTGGTGACGCAGCTGGCATCCCACGCGATATCGCAGCAGAGTGGATTGAATCCGCACACGGTCTCGCAGCACGACGGAATGTTGCATCCTCCTGTGGTGTGTGCAGTCGTGCAGGACTCAGTCGAAGTGCCACAGACGGCAAACGACAGCGGCGTGTGGGTGAGTGTCATCAGGTATGAACCGCACGCGTAGATCGGTGCAGTCGCGGTTGTCTCAAATGGAACCGTGACGACAATCATGTGTTGGCCAGCGCCAGCAGTCACGGATTGCACATGGGGGCAGACTCCGCTCTGAATACCGACATCGAAGTCACCAGCGCAGGGGTCTGCGATATCGACTCCAGCCTTGATGAAGATCACCGAGTTTGCAAATGGTGCACCGGTGGAATTCGCGGTCGAAAGCGACACTTCCAACTTGCCTGCAGGTGCAGTCACGAGGTACCAGTCGAGATCGCGCGAGGTGTTCCCTGCCGTGCCGCCCGCTGGAACGAACGTACCCATCTGACCTTCCACATACATGACACCACCACTCGCGATCGAACCGAGATCGGTGAAAACCGCTGGGACGATGTTGCACCCAGCATTCACATCGGGAGTTACGCCGCATCCGTCAGGCGAGACGATCGAGCCTGGAGGCGGGACAACCGAACATTGACCGGCGGCTGGAGCGCTCGTCATGAGCGTGGCGCCAGCGGCGAAAGTCGCAACGATGGCTGAAAGCGTTGTGGGGTGAGATTTCAAGGCACATTCTCCGTGAGATTCTTTGGCTGAACTGGAACACATCACCCAGAGCCCCGGACGGCACGATGCCGTTGGCTCATTGAGTGCACTCGAACATAACGCAGATGCGGTCATGCACAACTTTCGCCTTCGGTTTTTGACGTGTTTTTGCGGCCACGAAAGAAAACCCCCTCGGTCTTTCGACCGAGGGGGGTTCGTACTAGGAGAAACCTTCGAATCCTCGACTGCAGTCAGATCAGTTCGGGCAGACGCCCCAACCGCTGAGCAGAGTCGCGAGATCGGAACCGTTGGTGGCGCCGTCTCCAGTGATGTCGCCGGCTGGCGATCCCCATGCTGAGAGCAGGGTCGCCAAGTCGGCGCCGTTGCGGACGCCGTTGCCGTCGTAGTCACCTTGGCATGGTGGCGCGGCGCAGTTGGCGGCATTGGTGCCGTTGATCTGCACAACCCACGCTGCCGTGAATGTGGCTCCAAGCGACTCAGTCAACACATATTGACCCGCTGCGTCAGCGCAGCTGAGGCGGCAATAGGTGTTGCCAGTTGGGCCCGAGGTGTTTCCACCTGCGCGCTGCTGGTAACCCGACGAGGCTGGGACCGACCCTTCGCCGTCATTGAGAGCTGGGAAGTCCTCGATGACGACCAGGTTGTACGCAGCGTCGTCCTGCACGCAGACTGGCTGCGCGAAGTTCAACGTGGCCTTGTACACACCACCAGGGATCATCACCGACTGAACGATGATCGCCTCGAGGTCGCCGCCGTCAACGCCGCCATCGGCAGTCTTGAACCGTGGAGCTCCACCGTCAAGATCGCGATAGATGCCGATTGTCGCTGGCAGTGGAAGATCGCTGTAGAAGGTTCCGGTTGCATCGACATTGATGGCGTATGCACCGAAGCTCAAGCAGCTGATATCTCCAGCAACCGTTCCCGCAGGGAAGACGCGAGCGTAGGAGTTCGCCGTCGAACCACCAGCTGCACCAGCAACTGCACACGCAACGATGCCGTTGGCGACCGTGTTCGGATCGACATTCAGGCTCATGCTGTCAGGTCCAGGTGCTGCACAGACTCCAGCGGTCGCTCCACCACCAGAGACGGTGATTGGGCACGTCGCTGGCGCTGAGGTCAACTCGACGGTGTAGCTGTTGAACACGCCGCTTCCGCAGGCATTCCCAGTGAATCCGCTGTCAGCAACGAACGCGTAGTACACGCCTGGGTTGAGGCAGGAGGTTGCCACGGTTGGGCAGCTTCCTGTTCCAGGCGAGACAACGGTAGCGCCTGCGCATCCAGCCACTGACATGTCGCCAGAGAGGATGAGCACAGTGCAAAGCCGTGCAGCCTTCACCGAAACCGTGACCTGCGAATCGGCTGTCACAGAGAACTGATAGAAATCAGTGTCGCGTGCGTCAGCGTCGGCCCAGAACGAACCGGAGGTGATTGAACCGAATCCGATTGTCTCGAACTCGCCCGCGCCGTTGCATCCGTCGTTCGATGCGCTACCACAAGGCTCGGCCTCAGCACCGGTTGGAGTACCCAACGCACATGGCTCTGGCATGTCGAAGGTGATCGTTCCAGTTCCTGTCTCGCCTTCGGTGTAGGAACCGTTTCGGACGAGGTAGGTATGACCGAGCGCCACTGCAACGCTCATCGCTGACGCGTATGGAGTGGTGGTGCCAGTGATGTAGCAGGTACCGCTTGCACCGTCGTCATTGCAACCGACCAACGCGCCCGCGAGGCCGTTGAAGTCGAAGTTGGCTGGGTCCGTTCCCATGTCGTACACAGCGAGCTTGTTGTCGTACGAGCACGCATCACATGTCGAAAGCGACATGGTTCCGTTTGCGATTGGAGCAACCTTGAACCACACATCGTTTCCGAAAATGTCGCTGCCCGACTGGCAGTTCGCACCAGGATGAACTGGACCGTCAGTGGTTGCGTTCACGGTTGTGAATGCGCGAGTGCTGTCGGTTCCTGGAACAACGGTTGCGCTTGTCGCGCAGTTGTTCGCAGGCGCGCCAGTCACTGGAGCACAGAAGTAGTAACCGCACTGCGCGATCGCTTGATCGACACAGCTCTGGTCCCAACCCACTTCACAGCAGATTGGATTGAATGTGCAGACAGAGGTGCAGCAGGTCGCGTTGTCGCAACCGAGTCCCGCATGCACAACGTTGCACGCACCAGCGGCGCCAACGCAACCCGCGCTCGAAGGCGTGAAGTTGACGGTCAGCGCGCCTGCGCCAACGTCGCCGTTGTATCCACCGATTCGGGCATAGAAGATGTCGCCTGCAACGCATGCGACGTCTGCGATGGCTGAGTGATAACCCTGGCAGGTCGCATCAGCTGGAGCGTCGCCGTTGCATGCAACGAGCGTGTCGCAGTTGCCCTTGTAGAGCGCCAGTGATGTGTCGTACGAGCCGAGAAGGCAAGTCGTAAAGGTTGCAAGACCTGGTTCGGTCGCGGTGAAGCTGAACCACACATCGTTCTGGGTCGCGAGCCAATTGAGGTAGGTGCCTGTGCACAGCGCATCCGTTGGAGGATTGGCGCTTGGCGTGGCAGTGGTGGTATCGAACGCGCTTGGAACTCCAGCGGTCACAGGCGCGGCGCCTGCGCATTCGTCTTGCGCCTGCGCGGAGGACGCGATGAGCGTGGTACACGCTGCCGCGAACGCCACGCTCAGCGTGGATGAAAGATTGACTCGACACTTCATTTGAGATTCTCCTAGTAAGAAAAATGGGTGGTTTCAACGGTCCTTGAACGGCGAAGGATCGTCCCCGAGTGGCGACAGGCCGCTCGGGTTCCGATACATCGATTCGAACATAACTCGAGTTGAACCAAAAGCGAGCGAATTGCCAAAAACGCGTGAATTGAGAAAAATAACTTCGGGCGCTGTGTGACGCTTATCGGACTATCGCCAATCGATCACGATCTTCCCGAAGTGGCTACCCGTTTCTAGGCGCTCGAGGGCCTTGCTTGCAAGCATCGGCGAGTGAATCGAATCAACGATCGGCACGATCGCTCGAGCGCGAAACAGACTCATCACGGCGCGAAACTCCGACATGTCACCCATCGTTGAGCCCAGAATTGAAAGTTGATTCCAGAATACTCGGCTGAGATCAGAGGTTGCATCGCCACCGGTCGTGGCCCCGCACGTTACAAAAACTCCGCCACGAACAAGGCTCTTGAGAGCTGAAAGATGCACCGCCTTTCCGATCGAGTCAGCGACGATGTCGACTCCGCGCTTTCCCGTCGCGCGCCGTACTGACCCCGACCAGTCGGTTCCATCATCGAGAATGGCGTGCGAGGCTCCGAGCGAGAGCGCTCGATCGAGCTTGCTCTGGTGCCGGCTCGTCACAATCACCTCACAACCAAAGTGACGGGCGATGTTGAGAAGCGCGACCGCGACTCCCCCACCGATTCCAGTAATCAGCACTGTCATTCCTGGCTGCAATCGTGCCCTCGACACGAGCATCCGCCACGCAGTCAAGTGGGTGAGTCCAAAGGCCGCCGCCTGCACCGGATCTGCGTCCGCGATGTCAAGCACATTGGTCACTGGCGCGACGAAGAATTCAGCCATCGTGCCTTGCGTGTGCTCGCCAATCATCGATATTGCTTCGCCGCTTGGTCGCCGCTCTGGATGACGAACGTCCTTCGCCACGACCGCTGCGTTAAGAAGTACGCGCCGATCCATCCATGCGCTGTCGACACGCTCTCCCAGCGCCACGACTCGACCCGCGCCGTCCGATCCACACACGAAGGGGTATTGCGTCTCGACTCCAGGAAGTCCACGTCCCACCCAAAGGTCGAGGCTGTTGAACGCGCTTGCCTCGGTGCGCACCAACACCTCACCAGCCGCTGGAACGGGCGTCTGCCAATCGGTAACGAAGGAAATGTTGTGAGCGACTGGGTTTCCGCGCTTCGTAATGACAATGGCGTTCATGTGACCTCTCTATAGTAATGATCATGCACCTGCGCTCTTTCAGATCACTCCTTCTGCTGCTCACTCAGGCGGTTGCAGCAAGCGCGCTCTGCGCCTCGACACACGCTGCCGTCATTGCCGCGCCACCGTCGATTGCGCTCGGGTTCATCGAACCACGAGCGTCGATCACGCGCACATTTCGACTTGTGAATGGCAGCGACAGTCCAGTCACGATCGTTTCGGCGACACCCACCTGTACCTGCACAACCCTCGATGCAGCGGGCAAGGTGATTCCGGCGCATGGAAGTATTGAGGTCCCGATGACCATGAAGGTCGCCGCATCGACTGGTGTCAAGAGTGCGTCTGTGGCATTCGTGTTTTCGGACGGCTCGCCACCGCTGTCGATCACCATGAGTGGCGAGATTGCGTACGCCGTTCGAGGCACGTCGGTCGACATCACGAATGGATCGCGAGTGCCGTACATCAATGCGTTTCGTGATCCAGCGGCGCCCGCTGCGAGCGCGAAGGTTCCACTTGATGGAGTTGTCACGGTTGGGTCCATCGATCAGGTGCCATTCACGATCCGCTCAGTCATGAACGCGCCACCCGTGTTCGTTGGGTTCGATCCTGCCACGGATTCACCGCGGCCGTCGTATGAAGTGCGCTATGACTTCTCAGGGCTGTCCTGTGCCCACATGCCACCCTATCTCATCATCGAAACGGACCACCCCAAGGCTCCCGTGGTGGACATGCGCATTCGCCATCTCTGCACACGCATCTCTCCGCAGATTCCATTCGCCGAGTATCGCGCGAATCTTGGAGTCCTTAACCCAGGAGTCGCGCTGCCCTTCGAGTTTGAACTGAAGCATGCCGCGGGATGGAATGTCATTGAAACACTCTCGAGTGACCCACGCATCGCCGTCACCTTTGTGGGACAGCGTTCGGACAAGGAGACTGCGATGATCTCACTGGTCGCCACGCCCGCGGAGTCAACGCGCGGGGTCATCCTTACACAGATCACCATGACTGCCACTGACCCCGATGGGATCAGGCGAACGAGTGACTTCTGGGTCTATTGTGTCGTTCGTCCGAGCGACAACTCGGCCGGCAAGACGAATCAAAAACTCGGTTCGTAAACCTGGCTACGCACGAATTGCGCGATGTCGTCGGGCTCGGGCACACGGGCGAGTCCGTTCTGGAAGATCAGCTTCGCCACGGCGATGGCGACTTCGACGCTCGTCTCGAGGATGGATGAAATCGGCGGATAAATGAGCCCAACCGAGAGATCCTGCTCGGTCGTCTGAGCTGCAAGCGACTCGGCGGCGCGCAGAAACATCGCGTCGGTCACTCGAGTCGCTTTCGTCGCGTAGATCGCCATACCGACGGCCGGATAGATGTAGACGTTGTTCCCCTGCCCAGGCACGAAAAGCTTTCCGCCGAAATGGAGTGGAGGAAATGGACTCCCACTCGCAACGATCGCTCGACCATCCGACCATTTGATTGCCTCTTCGGCGGTGCACTCAGACTTGGATGTCGGGTTTGAGAGTGGAAAGATGATCGGGCGCGCGTTGATCCGTGCCATCGCACGGACGACCCGTTCGTTGAAAGCGTGTGCGACAGTTGACACTCCGATGATCGCCGAAGGACGAATCGTCTCAACAACATCGGCGAGATCTTTGAGTGGAGAATCCGGAGTCGAAGGCGCCCCCTGCGGAAACGTGAGATGCGAGATGTCATGAGCGAACCGTTCGAGATAGTCGGGGATCCGCGGCATCTTTGAGTGCACCATTCCGCGCGAATTCACAAACCAGCATGCGCGTACCGCTTCTCGCTCGCTGCAACCTTCTGCGATCAACTGCGTCACAAAAAGATCAGCGATTCCCACCGCAGCACTGCCGGCACCCATGAAGAGCAATGTCTGCTCGCGGAGCGGTCGTTGTGAGAGTCGACTCGCGCCAAAGAGTCCAGCAACTGCCACAGCGGCCGTCCCTTGAATATCGTCGTTAAAGCAACAGACCTTCTCGCGGTAGCGCTGTAGCAATGGGATCGCGTGCTTGTTGGTGAAGTCTTCAAACTGGATGCAACAGGCAGGAAAGACCTCTTGGACCGCTGCCACAAACTCGTCGAGAAACGCGTAGTACTCGTCCCCAGTGATGCGTGGCATCTTGAGCCCTGGATACAGGGGATCGGCAAGAAATGCCTCGTTGTTTGTTCCAAGGTCGAGCACAATGGGCAGCGCCACTTCGGGAGGTACCCCCGCGCATGCGGTGTAGAGCGCGAGTTTTCCAACGGGAATTCCCATGCCGCAAACACCTTGATCTCCAAGACCCAAGATGCGCTCTCCATCGGTCACAACGATGAATCTCACGTCCTCGACTGGCCAATTCCGAAGCACCTTGGCAAGTGACCCCCTGCGCTTCACCGAGAGGTACATCCCCTTGGGCCGTCGAAAAATATGGCCGAATTTCTGACATGCCTCACCGACCGTTGGCGTGTACACGATGGGCATGTACCGCTCAAAGTCACTACGAATCAAAGCATAAAAGAGCCGCTCCTGCCGATCCTGAAGTGCCGAGAGATATTGGTACTTCGCAAGATCAGAACCCTGCCCATCAAACTGCAGCCGAGCTCGATCGAGCTGAATCTCGAGCGACTCGTATCCGTCGGGCAGCAATCCGACGAGCCCAAACTCCTCGCGCTGGGCGTCGGTAAACGCTCCGCCGAGATTGAGACGAGCATCACTCAAGTATCGAACAGAAGTCGCGGGGTCTGGTCTTGCAGGCTGCATCAGCCCAAGAGTAGTTTCTGCAGCGAAGTCAAGCGGAGAGACAGTGACCTATGGCTACTAGACTCGGGCGATGCATCGCGCTGGCGTCCGACCGCCGATTTCACCATCCTGGCCGAGCGAACTATCGATCGGACTACGGCAAGATGTTTGCGCGTGGCTCGAACTCTGGGGGGTCAGTGAGCTCGAACCTCACATCACGATCTGCTTCAGCCGCAGGCTGCGATCGAGTCTTGGGCGTGCCCACTTCTCACGGTCGCTCGTCACGCTGCAAACAACGCTGCTCGACCCGACAGCTACAGAGCTGTTACGCGAAGTGCTCTGCCACGAACTCGCGCACCTTGCCGCCTATCGATTGCATGGGATGACGATTCGTCCTCACGGACCACAGTGGAAGGCGCTTCTCGTCGCCGCTGGCTATCGACCGAGCGTGACATTCGCTGCTGAGGCACTCCCAGCATGCTTCTCACGGCACCCCAGGGGCGCACTGCGCCGTGAACAGGCATCGCGCTCACGGCGAAAACACCGCATGACGCGCGCGCGTGCGCTATTTCATCACATTGCCCATGCGCTGTTCATGGATTGCCGCGTCTTGTTCGCGCCCCACCATTCGTAGGGCTTGCGCGTAGCTGACTCCGGCGCGATACCAGTTGCTCTGCTTCGAGAACTGCGGGGCGATATCGACGGGTACTTCCATGGCTCCAAACGCCCGCGCATGAAGAGTCACGTTGGCGCGCGCATCGTTTGCCTTCATAAGAATTGCCGATGCTTCTTGAAGCGCGATGATCGCAAAGGGTCCATCATTGGCGTACCGGTCGAGGATCATCTCGTAGCAGCGCCCTGCTCCAGCGAGATTTCCTTGAATCTTGTAAAGCTCAGCCTGCTGCAACAGAATCTGACCTGCAATATCGCCGCGATCCTGAAAGATTGAAAGCGCTCCATCGAGGGCACTTTGGCGTTCTGCCACGTCCGTGATCGTGTGGATCATGGGGGCGATCGTGCGCCACGCAAACTCGGGATACGAATCGCTACACAACTCCAAGATGTCGGCCGACCAGATTTTCTTCTGCTCGGTTGTCATCGATCCCGTCGCCGCAGCGCGACCCACGAGATCCCAGGCACGCGCATCGGTCAAACAGGCTTGAACTGCAACACGCGTGAGAGCGAGGGCTTGTTCGACCGCGTCGGGCCGAGGCGCGGCCTGTGCGGCACTCTGTTCTGAATCCGACTTTGGATTCACCGTCGCTGTAAGCACTTTCGCGGCCGCGATTCTCAGCGCAGCGGATGCGAGCCGATCATCAACTGGTTCGAGGCCATATTCAATCAGCATCGGCATCTGCGTATTCGAAAGTTGCCGTCCGCTTTGTGGATCTCGAATGAACCCCTCAACGCTCGCATATCCACCGAAGCGCCCTACTTCATGCCACTGGGGTCGCCGACCCGCCTTTCGCACATAGCCGATCCATGCGTGCGAAAGAACCCCGTCGGTCGCGGTGGAGTAGACGCACGGAACTCCAATCGACTTGCCAACTGTGGTTGCAAAGTATGCCTGATCGGCGCAAATGCCGCCAAATCGCAAGATGTTCGCGAGCGTCCATCCCGCGGTCGTCACCTTCTTTGGCGTTCCCTTTTCGAGATTGTCGAAGTCGTACTCAATCTTGTCGTAGAGCTCGCCGACAGCCGCATGCCCGGCGTATCCACGCAGCGCCCACTCCATCTCTTCTCGAGTCGCAGCAACGTCAACGATGTAAAGCAGCAGCTCAGGCGCAATCCCACGCACTCCGAAATTGAGTCTTCGCTCTGCGGCGACGAAATGGTCGAAGGTCTCGAGTGGCCCAGCGCTGTGCGCGAGGTTTTCGTTCACTTGCATGACCACTGGGGTGTCGTGGACAACCGCAATCGCAGCGGC
>SYHM01000014.1 GCA_005799205.1 Planctomycetia bacterium
AGTCGAGGCATCGAAATGCCTGCTAGGAGGGTGATGTCGTGCGGCTGACCGCGTGGAGTCGATTCGCCACGATCGGAGTTCATCAACGACGATCGGTGCGCAACGGTGCTCGCGGCGACGAGGATCAACAACGTAGCTGCAAGGGCGGTCACCATTCGCCAACTCGCGCGGAAGCGGATCGATCGTCGCACCTCTTGGCCCTCGTGTTCCATTGCGTTCCAGTCGAGACGCCCGAAGATCTCGTGATGGCACGATATCACCACTGAGACTGGATTCGCAATGCGAATCCAGTCGCGCTACCCCTGCATCCGAACGAAGAGCGGAATCTCACCGAACTCCTTGAACCCAAGCCGCTGGTAGACCGGGGCGCCGTCTCGCGTTGCCTGCAGCACGCCAACGCGATACCCCAGAGCGCGCGCGAGTCGCAGTGGCTGAGCAGTCGCGAATGCGCCCAGTCCCTTGCGGCGTTCCGATGGCAGCGTCGAGACGGCGTAGATACCTGCGACTCCATCCGAGAGCGCGAGCGCCGACGTGCAGACGGGTTGTTCATCCTTGAAGATCCAGAAAAACTGCAGCGAGTCGTCAGGCCTATTCGATTCGCCGACCGCTGCCGCCCACGGAGCCGCTGCCTGCATCGGAAGCCCATATCCGCGCGCGAAGGCATCAGCCCACTGGTCTCGTTCGCGAGTGCTCTCGGCGCGCGCGAATCGGTATCCCGCGGAAAGCGCCGTCGCTGTCATCGTGTCGATGTCGAACGCATGCGCGATGATGCCACCGTCGAGTTCGAATCCGTTCGCTCGCAGTTCGTCGGCCGAATCTGATCCGACTGGCCCGCACACCATCACCGCCGAGGGTGCGCCGCAGCGCAGCAGCGGTTCGATGGCGCTCTTCATGCGTGATGAATCCAACCCGTCGGCCATGCACACAAAATTGCCAAATGGGTGGGCCGCTCCCGTGACAACGCGGACGAAGTCAGATCCGCGATCGACTCCCTGTCCAGAGAGCATGCGGCGAAAGGAGGTGAGGGCGTGCGACAGGATGCACGGCCGAATCTGGTCACCGATCTCGCCTATAGAACCGTGTGGAGTCACTGCCATCTCAGCAGCGTAACTGCCCCGACGTCAGCGCTTGCGCAGAGTGATCGACCGCACATTCGCGACCGCCTCGCCTGGCTTACTGAGAGCGCAGAGCGAGAGTGAGTGCGCGCCAGCGGCGAGGTTGATGCTGCCAAGTGTGGTGGATCGATACTGCTGCCAGCCGCCCGTGGGTGGAACTGTGAATGCGAGATCGCCACCAGGCGACCGAAGCACGACACGTGCCCCCGCCGATTCATCTGCGCACGCGATCTCGATCTCGACGAGATACTCCCCCGCCTGTGCGTCGCTGATTGCTATTGGAAACATCGCCAACGCGCTCGGATCGAGCCAGTACCCCAAGTTGTACTTCACATCTTCAACTGCTCCGACCTGCTCAATGCGTAGTGACGCACCAGAGATCGTCGCGTCGTGCGGAACAAGTGTGAGCACACCATTACTCTGTGGAGTGACACGAAACGCAACGGGCAGAACTTCGCCTTCGAGTTCGAGTCGAACGACCGAGCACCCTTGATCTGAAGGCCGCTCTGGAAGTTGCAGCTCGAGTTGCTCGACGTGCGGTCGGGTGTAGGCGAGCGAAAGTTCTCCTCCGCCACCGAGCAGTCGCGCCGACTTCACCGAGCCACGCATCGGCACTGAGAGGCGACCATCGGTTGGCCAATCAAAAACCATGAGGTAGAGCTTCCCAGGCTTCTGAGTCGCGCGACCCCATGGCAGGCGAACAAACGGACTCGCGGTTGTGCCATAGATCGCCTCAGAGTTCACGCGCATCCACCCCCCAACGCCGCGGAGCGTTGCTTGGGCCGCCTCGGGAACAACGCCTCGCGCATCAGGTCCGATGTTCAGCAGCAGGTTGCCCCCCTTCGAAACAACATCGCAGAGCAGCTGGACGACCGTCGGAACATCTTTCCAGTTCATGTCGTGCGCGCTGTATCCGTACGACTCGTTGAGTGTGTGATTGACTTCCCAGTCCATGCCAGGCAGCCCGGTCGGAGGAACATATTTTTCTGGAGTTCCGTAGTCACCGCGTTTGTTTTCGAGGCCTTCGAAGAGTCGGTTGTTGATCACGATTTCAGGCTGCCTCTCGCGAAGGTCGGCCATCAACTGCGCAGCCCCCCACGCCGCACCCTGCCGCGACTTGTCGGAGTAGTCGAACCAGATGGTGCACAGCGGACCGTAGTTTGAGACGAGTTCGCCGACCTGTGCCCGCACATACGCCTTGTACACAGCGTGATCACGGGGATGGACCAACTTTGGATACGCGGGAAGAGCCATCTCATAGGCGTCGGGATGTTGCCAGTCGAGAAGCGAGTAATAGAAGCCGGCTCGCAAACCTCGCAAGCGCATCGATTCGGCGAACTCTCGCGCAAGATCGCGGCCCGAAGGCGAGATGTTGGTGCTGCCCGCGACTGTGTTCGACTGTGAATACTGCTGCGTTGAGTTGAAGAGGGTGAATCCGTCATGATGCTTCGAGGTCATCACCGCGTAGCGCATGCCAGCTTCCTTCGCCAAGTCTGCCCACGCATCTGTCACCGACGGAGCGGGCACGAAGAGCGGCCTCATCTCACGCGCGTAATCGGCTGTGGGCACAGCGGCCCAGTGTTGAATCCACTCGGCATAGTGCTGCGGGTACTTCGTGCCG
>SYHM01000116.1 GCA_005799205.1 Planctomycetia bacterium
CAATCGTCGATCGACTCGCGCACTTGGCGATGACCAATCGTGCGAGTTCGTTCATCGTCACTTCGTGGTCGCTTCCGACATTCACGACCTGCCCGATGGCTGCAGGAGAGTCCATCAACCGCGTCATCGCATCGACAGCATCGCCAACGAGATTGAAGCACCGCGACTGAGTTCCATCGCCATGAACCTGTAGCGGGCGCCCAGCTTGCGCTGCCTCGACAAAGTTCGGGATCACCATGCCATAGTTCGCGCGCTGTCTGGGTCCCACCGTGTTGAAGAGGCGCACGATGATCGCGGGAAGTCCTTCCTGATCGTGATAAGCAAGGGCAAGAAACTCGTCGAGTGCCTTTGTGCACGCATAGGACCAACGGCGCGTTGCAGTTGCTCCGAGTCGCCAATCATCCCCCTCCGCAAGTGGCCGACTCTGCCCAGAACCCATCTTCCCGTACACCTCCGAACTGCTGGCAATCAGCACTCGAGTCGACTCGCGAGCGCACGCTGCGAGCACATTCTCAGTTCCGCGTGTGTTCGTCAGGATCGTCGAGATGGGTTGTTCCATCACGAGCTTGACCCCAACGGCGGCCGCGAGGTGATAGACCCGATCGACTCCACGCACAGCATCGCGTACGGCGTCCACATCGAGAATGTCACCGACCTGGAGGCGAAAACGCCCACGGTGAGCAGCCTCTTCCGCCATCAAGCCACGCAGGTTGTCCGCGACCCCCGTCGAGAGATTGTCAAAGGCTACGACCTCTTCTCCGCGTGCGATCAACGATTCGCACAGATGGCTGCCAATGAATCCAGCTCCGCCAGTCACGAGTGATCGAAGTGCCATGATCTGACTCGATAGTAGGGCAGCATTGTGCCGACACGCCCACTTCGCTAACGGACGATCCATCCCACGGCAGTCCGCACAGCGACGGTCGCGAGCGGATACCCAACCAGAAAAATCCCAGTCGCCGCTCGTGAAAAGAGCCGATCGGGACTCCACACTGCCACGATCACGGTTGCAGCGCACACAGCGCCGACAAACGAACTCTCCACCGCTCGTCGCGTTCCCGCGCCCGTCCACCGCCACGATCGCACGTACTCACCGCGCAGCGCATTCACCCCGATGCAGCACCCGAGCGCCACCGGCAACGACCAGGCCACAGAGTTCGTCAGCTCAGGTGGTATCTCGAAATCCCATCGAATCAGATACCCCAGATGCAAGAGGGCCGAAACTGTGACCACATCGAGGAGTACTTTCACGAAGGGAGAAAACGCCGCGGACCGCACATCAGATGGCCCATCAACCTTGATGCACATGCGAAGCAGCAACGCACCAGCGCACACGAATCCAGCAGCCAACGCGACGAGGCAGGTTTCTGCAATTGAACTCCACATTGCAGCCAGTGAAGCGGCGACTGCCCCACTAGCAGCGACCACACCGACGAGCCAAACGACTCCGCCCTCTGACAGGCCACGCGCAACGAGCCGATGCGTCATATGGTCGCGTCCTCCGCGCATCGGGCTCGCGCCACGGCGAATCCGACAGAACGAGACGATCGTCATGTCAAGAAGCGGGACGAGCGCGCATCCGAACCCTGTCACTGGAATCGTCGATCGTGGGCCGAGCAGGACGAGCGCAGCGAGCATGAACCCCAAGAAGAGCGAGCCCGCATCACCCATGAACACCCGCGCGCGAGGCATGTTGTGCCCAAGAAACCCAACGACTGCTCCTGCGCACACAAGCGCAATCATCGCAATAGCGAGGTTGCCTGAAACAGCATTCACCGTCGCGATGCCGAGCAACCCAACCGTCACTGCTGTGCCCGCAACCCCATCCATGTTGTCAAGCATGTTGACTGCGTTCATGACGCTCACGATCCAGATCAGCGAGAGAGCTCCGTCAATCGGAGCACTTCCAGAGAGCTCGATCCCGCCAGTCATCCAGAGAAACACTCCAGCGCATACGCACTGCGCTGCCAACTTTGTACTTGGAACGAAGTGCGCGAGGTCGTCCCAGAATCCCATCGCGGCTGCCCCGACACTGCCAGCCAGCAATGCGATCACGCATCCAGCAGCGGCACTCGTTGCATCGCGAAACTCATCGAGGACCCCCCGTGCGAGAGCGAGTCCTACGACGACCGAGAGCGCGATCCCAATTCCGCCGACGATAGGAGTCGGTGCCGCATGCCATCGATCAGCGCGCACGACCGCAAGATGGCCACGCCTCCGCGCGGTGAGCACAAGAAACCGAATGAACCCCCATGACAGCAGCGCCGTTGCCCCCGCAACGAGCGCGCCACGCAAGATCCACCCTGTCATCATCTTCCGAGGTTACTCAGCGGCTCCTCGGCGACACCAAGCACAGTGGATCCCTTTGGAAGTCGCTCAAGCACACGAGAAAAGCGTCCGCGCATGTTCCCGCGTTGCCCACTGAGAGCTTCCCACTCGAGACGCATGACAAGGACCTCTTCACCGCCCTTTGAGAACATCAAGTCAGAAGTGCCGTTGTTGTCGAAGTCTGCAGCCATGTTGACTGTCCACCCCTCGAGACTGCACGGCCAAGGCAACTTGAAGCGGACCGTTCCATCTGGGCGCATGAACCAGAACTCTTGCGCGCCATCTGGTCCCTCCCAGAGTAGATCGTTCGTCCCATCGCCATCGAACTCCTGAGCTCCGAGCAACCGATAGTCGGCTCCATGGTCCGCGAGGGGCACGATCAAGGCTCCCTCGTCACTTGATGGCTCAGGATCAATTCTTACAAGAGTTCCAGCACCTTTGTCTCGCGCGATCAAGTCAAGGTTGCCATCGCCCGTGACGTCGCTCGTGAAAAAGCTCCATGTTCCAGCTGGCATTCGCCAATCGATTCGGTCTGTAATCGCGCCAGCTTGCACCACCCAGAAGACGGCATCTTCGCCATTCGCACGAAGAAACGCGGGAGCGTCGTATCCGTTGTTCGCCCAGTCGCCGATGCCGATGAATCGGTCGCCGACCGCCGTTGTACCGACGGTGACTGTCTCGGTGATTCGGTTTCCCAATCGGATCCACGCCTTCACCTTGCGGGTTGCTGGATCCCGAAACAGCACATCGCCAGATCCATCGCCATTCACATCTCCGACTCCAAGCACCTCAAACGATGGGTCATATGAGCCGAGAAACTCGTACGTCGTAAGCCCCGAGTCGTGTAGCCCATCCGTCATGATGATGCCGATGCGCGCCGCGACGCGATCGATCGAGAGCACCGAGGCGCGCACAAGTCCCCACGGGCGCGTAATCGGTGTTGCGGGAATCACAGGCATATTGCCGAGGCCGCCAGAGCCCATCCCCGTCGATGGAGTGACGCCTCCTGGCGGTGTGGTGGTCGTCGTCGTTCCCGGCGCGAAGCCGTCGGCGCCTGGTGCATGTGCTGTGGGGGGTGTCCCAAGAGGAAGCTCAGCTGGCAGGGGTTCGCCGCTGTATTCCCACGCAAACATGCGGGTCGTGATCAGCCCCGCTGGATTGCGACTGCCTAGGGTCGCGCGCAGTCCATTCGAACTCACGGCTGTTTGTTCTCCGACCGATTGCGAACTGATCGCGGAAGTCGACCAGAGATCCGATGGCTGAAGCGTCCACACGCCCGCGGTGCGAACGAAATCAAAGCCAGCTCCAGCGTTCACGAGTGTCGTCTCGTAGCCCGGGGATCCAACAATCACTCGCGTCCCCGCATTCGCGAGCGCGAGCGAAAATCCGAAGACGTTGCCGCCGTTTGGTTCTCTTGCAAAGAGTTCCTCGCCGTCCGGTGTCCATGCTCCTGCCACGAGTCGGTACATATAGACAGAGCCATTGTTTGCAACGGCCACTCCCTTTGCATCGCGATCGACGCCTGGCGCGCCGATTGCGATCGTGTCGCCCATCACAGCAACTGAACTCCCGAATCCATCGTCTCGCTCTCCGTTGGCTGCATACAGCAATGCCTCATGGGCAGTCGGCCACGTTCCACTCTTGGCACTCCGGCGATACACATGCGCCGATCCGCAGTTCAAACGATCCTCGATGTCTGCAACTTGAGACCCAACGACGAGGAGGTCGCCATCAAGCGCCAACTTCGTGCCGAAGTTGTCTTGCCCGACGACATCGGCTGGTATCAAGAACTTTTTCTGGGGAAAGGTGTTTCCCGACCCTTCGTAGATGTAGACGCCTCCCTGATTCGCGGCACCGCGAAAAGGGGACCCAACCGCAATCCTCGTGTCTCCTTCGGCGACAACATCGACTGCGACCGCTCCGCCGAAAAACCCGACCATTTCAGGATCGCTCGGGCTGAGAATTCGATTGGCAACACGCGCATCAGATGAGATGTTGCCCCAGAGGTTGTCGTCCGGATTCAACTGAAAGACATACGCCTTGCCAGCGAGCGCCACTGCTGCGGTCGATACAACAGGTGCACCAACGACAATTGTGTTCCCGCTGATGGCGACAGACCAGCCGAACAGCGACAATGTCGCTGGAGTCACCACCCCAGCGATTATTGTCGGTGGGCAATCAAGTTTCTGAACATGGGTCCATCCGGTGAGATCGTTGTAGCGATAGATGTGCACCGACCCGACCGCCGCTGCGTCCGCGACAGTTGTGTCTGATGCGCCAACGACGAGCACAGTGCCATCTTCATTCATCGCAGCGGCGCTTCCATAGCCATCGCCGATGACGCTTGGTGAGGCGCGCACGATGTCTGCGGGAACCTGCCATCCAGCAGGCTCCACAGCCGCGGAAGCGTCACCCCTCATTGCGCCTTGTGCTCCCAATCGTGCATCGACCACGCGTTGCGCTTGCGCAGTGTGCTCGCCAGCCACGAGCGCCAAAGTCCCGATCGCACCAGCCCAGGCGATGGCGCGAAGCGCAGGGATTGTGGGAGTCATCGAATTCGTCATGCGTGTCATAGTCATCGTGCTACGCCTCTTTGATTGAACCAGTTCAAGCCGCGCCTTCGTTGTGATACGCAAGTCTGAATGCGGGAATCGTCGCTGAGAGTACGGTTCCAGGGCCAAAAGGCACATTGCAAATCTCAAGCCTACCACCCAAGGATTCAGCGGTTGCCGCAGAAAGTCCAATTGCTGCTTCGGCGCTTGGCACCTGCCGATGCTCTGTTCCATCGAGTACGTGCACACGAAGGAGCGCCCCATCCAGGCGCACACACAGTGCGATCTCAGTCGCGTCGGCCGAACTCTCACCATCGGCGCTCGCGAGGGCGTACGAGTCGATCGCTCGGCGGAGCATTCCGTAGAGGATGGTCCCAAGTGGCCCCGCAGCCATCGACGCCGACTGTGGGTCGATTTCAACTCGAATGCGTATCCCAGCGCTGTCAATACGCGGCAGGAGTGAACGAACAAGGTCGAGTACATCGCTTCCGATGGTGGCGCTGCCATTCGCAGAAGCCTGATTCAGGCGGAAAATCGAGCAACACATCCCATCTGCACGCGCCTCTGAATTGTCGAGGTCGGCACACCCACCATCGCCAATCACGCCCTCCCTCGGACCAAGGCGCAGTTTCGAAGCCCAGTCAGTGGTTCGAATCGTGTGGGGTCTCAGGTCGCTGTGGATGTCAGGTGTGCTCATGGTGCCTCCAAGAAACACAGTCCGATATGGTCCGGATTATGCAAGTTGCGGGAGCGAGAAAACCACACGATGCCGTGTTCGGCTGAAAATCCGCAAAAACGATCTGATAACAGCCGTCGGGTAGCGACTCCCGAGTGTGCTGGCTCCGAGAGAGTCGTTCAGGCAGGCACTCGCGCGTCGGCAGTCAGAGTCTCGACCGCGTTGCGGATGATGGAGTCTGGGTTGATCCCTTCAGCCTCGCCCTCAAAGTTGATGAGCATCCGATGCCGAAGCGCAGGAAGGGCGCACTTCTGGATGTCTTCGACACTCACATGGCCTCTGCCAGCCAAGAGTGCGTACACCTTCGCCCCAAGCGCCAGCGTCTGCGCCGCTCGCGGACTCGCTCCAAAGCGGAGATAGCGATTTGTCATGGGCGTCGCGAACGGGCCGTGCGGATGGGTTGAGAGAACGAGCCGCACTGCGTAATCCTGCACATGTGCGGCGATCTTGACGTGCCGGACCAATTTTTGGTGCGAGAGAATCGCCGCAGCATCAAGTACGCGGTCGATGGCTGGCGGCTCTCCCGCCGTCGTGCGATTCAAGATCTCTGCGAGCTCCTCACGAGTCGAGTACCCGACTTCGAGCTTGAAAAAGAAGCGATCGAGTTGCGCCTCGGGAAGGGGGTAGGTTCCTTCCTGCTCGATGGGATTCTGTGTCGCCATCACCAGGAACGGCTTGTCCAGAATGTGTGTTGTGCCCCCGACAGTCACGCTTCGCTCTTGCATCGCTTCGAGCAGTGATGATTGCGTCTTAGGGGTCGCGCGATTGATCTCATCGGCGAGCAGAATCTGAGTGAACACTGGTCCCTTGCGAAACTGAAAGTCTCGACCTCCATCGCGTTCAACAACGATGGTCGTCCCTGTGACATCCGCTGGCATTAAGTCCGGAGTGAACTGAATTCGATTGAAGTCCAGTGAGAGAGCTTTCGAGAGTGAACGCACGAGCAGCGTCTTGCCGAGACCAGGAACGCCTTCGAGCAGCGCGTGCCCGTTTGCAAAGAGCGCAACGAGGACCCCGTCAACGACCTCCTTGTGTCCAACCACTGCCTTCTGAACTTCCTGGCGCACGCGGGCGAAGTCACTCTGAAATCGAGCAACATGTTGCTCGAGCATCGTCGCGTTGGAGTCTGCCATGAACTTCATCCTAACGACAACCTCAAGGGGTGCGATTGCTACACTCAGGCATCTGCGTGTTGTTCAGCAGTGCGGTTCGTGTTGGATGAATGCGGTGAGATTCCGCAGTGATCGCGTCACCGTGAGCGACGAGATGGGTGCAACCCACACGTTCGTAAGCCGGGTCGACCAACACAGTCCGCGTGTGTGATCTTGTCGGTTCCCTACCCCTTGGACCCTGCGCGAAACAGGTGCTCCGCATTTAAAGGAAACTCCATGTCTGTTTCGCGATTCACCGGAAGCGCTTGCGCGCTGACTATCGCTGCCACCACCCAAGGCGCCATCATCGACTCGTTCAATGTGGGCACTGGCGCAAACCTCGCAACGATTCAGATCGATCAAGAGGACGGAGATGGCTACCTCTTTCTGGTTGCATTTGACTCTCCGAGCTTTTCAAGTTGGGATGCCCTTCTCGAAATCGATGCCGCGCTCCCTTCGTTGTCGCTGACCTATGAGACCTACTCATGGGGCATGTTCTTGACAGGCGTCTCAATCGATGGCGACACCGACTACGGAACTGGCGATCTCTGGCCAGTCGAGAACTGGTGGCACTTCTGGCTGCGCGACTCTGGCGTGTGGACACAGTCGTCCATCGGCGCGACAGATCGCGTGCTGTTCAACGGCGCGTCAGATGCGTGGACATTCGGATCGCCAGTTCCACCTCAAGGGGCCCCAGCGCCAGGGACGCTCGCGCTCAGCCTTTCTTCGTGGGTAGTTTTTCGAGGACGCCGTCGATCAGCCCATACGCGAGCATCTCAGCCGATGTGAGCCAGTTGTTCCGTTCGCAATCCTCGGCGATGCGTTCTTTGGTCTGCCCAGTCTGCACTGCATAAATGTTGTACAGCTGATCGCGC
>SYHM01000015.1 GCA_005799205.1 Planctomycetia bacterium
CCCTCGGATGCGCGAATCGTTGCAACACGCACTTCGCGAAATCCGCCCACGCGCAGTCCCGTCATGACTGCGTTCAGGTCTGCACCAGACGCGCTGCGATCGGCCCGAATCACTGGAATCGCCGAGGGATCTTGCTCGCGCGCAATGCGTGCCAGTGCGGCAACCTCGTTCGCACTCACGGTTTTCTCGAGAATCACAATCGACCCATCGGCGGTCACATTGATGACGAGGCCGCTCGTTTCGAGCAGCGCATCAGCATTCCCGCGCTCTTGTGGAAGCGTGACGGGAGCCGATGCCATCTGCGAGAGTTGCGCGGTTGTGAGAAAAAAGATGAGCAACAAAAACACCACATCGATCATCGGAGTCATGTCGAGTTCGAGCGGTCCAGGAATCGGACGACGAATCCTCATCCCCCGCCACCGCCCCCGCCGTGCTGCCCATGCATCGCCGACGTTCCAACTCTTTCAAGTGACATCGCGAGCGACTCAAGCGCGCGCCCTGAATCCGCGGCCGCCCGGTCGATCCGCCGGCGAAGCCACGCATGCGCCATGACACAGGGGATCGCCACGACCAGTCCTTGGAACGTCGTGATGAGAGCGATGCTGATGTTGTAGGCAAGTGTTTCGTAATACGCGTTGCTCTTGGTTGCTGCGCTGGCAACGGTTTCGAATGCGCCAATCATCCCCTGGACTGTTCCAAGCAATCCGAGCAAGGGCGCCACGCTTGCAATCACGGCGATGGGGTCAATCGCACGAAAGAGTCTGGCCGTTTCTTCTTCACCTGCATCCTCCATTGCCGCACGCGCTTCAAGCCCTCCGAGCGGCCCGCGCAAACTGCGGTCGAGTCCCGCTGCTGCGATGCGGCCAAGGAACGTGTCTCCCTCGTCGCTGCGGCAGTCCTTCAACGCCTGTTGAAAGTCGCCTGCATCTGCCTGCGCGCGCAAGTCGCTCACTTGTTCATCCGGAATCAAGCGCGAGCGCTGCGTGCGCAAGAATGCCGCCACCGCGTAGGCGAAGGCGACGATACTGAGCGCGAGGATGACATAGCCGATGATGCCGCCGCCTTCGATGTACTTGAAAAACGTCAAGGGATTGCTCCGTGGATGGACTGAGTTGCTGACTGAAGTGTGGATTGAGATTCGAACTGATCTGCCGCGCGCCGACTCGAACGCATCGCTCTCAGCGCTGCGGCCGAGTCATCGTCGTGAATGCGCTCGAGCGCAATCGTAGACTGCACGAGCGCCGCGTCTGCGAGCCTAGGCGCCTCACTCGCGTATGCGGCGGGGATCGTCAGCATCATGCCAACGCCGCTTCGCACTTTGTCTGCGTCATCGTCCATCGCGAGGCTTCGCCCGACTGCATAGATCGCCCACATGCGCACGGGTCCGCTCTCCGACCGTGCGATCGCCTGCAACGTCTCGCGGCCGCGCTTTCGCGCAGGCGCATCTGCGCTCACTGCGTCGGCCCACCCCGTCAAGAGGCGCAGGCCGAGCTTCGAGGCCGCACGCGCCGCAGTCGACGCAGGCTCGTGCATCGCATCGGCGCTGCGAGGGTCTTCACCCACCGCGGGTGGCGCTGCACTCACGCGCGCGGGCGCCTTTTCTGGAGTGCCTGCGTCGGCTGCTGCGATGCGCGCGGCGAGTGTCAAGAGCTGTGCGAGTGGATGATCGCCGCTCAGACGCTCGCGATCTGCCGCTGCCGCCAACTGCTCGCGCGCACGCTTCGCTTCGGCACCATCAAGCCAGGCTGGTGCGACGGCGAGCATGAGTCCACTGCGTACGTCGAAGGCGTCATGAGAACCGAGCCACGCGTCGGGCACGCTGATGCGTGCTCGCCAAGAGGCGGCACTGAGGGCCGCCTCAAGCGAATCGGTCCACAGGTCAGGAGCAGCGGTCGCGGTGCGGGCGAGTCCCTCGTTCACCAGCATGCGCGAGATCGGCGCTGCTCGATCGACGTGCTCGAGTGACTGCTGAAACACCTCGCGTGCAGCGCGAAGGTCACCTCGCGAAAGTCGCGACCGTCCACGCCACACGCGCTCTCCTGCTGCGATTCGTGGTGCACGCGCTGCATTCTCGACTGGAGTGGTCAGTGAAAACACCTGATCCCATCGAAGAAACTGTGTGTGCGACCCTTCCGCGCTCTCAACCGCAAGTTCGATTCCATCGGCTCCCTCACCAAGCAACGTTCCACTCGTCTTGGCGCCTCCATCTCGAAGCTCAACAACGGCGCGGGCTGGGTCGTCAGCCCGCGACCCCCCGCTAAGTGTGCACACAATCGAGGCAGCAGCCAGCATGGTCCAACGCGCGCGCTTCACGGTGAACCTCCGCGGCTCACGGCAAATGTGCCGCCAGTCTCGGCAGCAATGCGTCGAAGTGGAGGGGTTGCCGCGGCTTGTCCAAAGGCGATGCAGTGGATGACAGTGTTCGGACCCCTTCGATTCAATCTCAGAATCTCGTCCGCTGCGTCCGATGGAATCTCTCCATCGCTCATGAAAAAGACAGCGTCGGGCCGCTCGCGCCTTGAGAAGAGCAACTCGAAGGCAGGCACTGGATTCGTTCCACCACTCGGGGCAATCGTTTCGAGCCACGCACGCAGCGACGCGAGGTCTGACTCATGGCACTTCACAAACTCCATTTTGGGGTCTGGAGTGGTCACCCCTTGATCAAAGAGTGCCACGAACACCGACGCAAAATCGGGCAGCGCGGCGATGCTTGATCGAAGCTCGTCTAACGCGATATGCAGTCGACCATCAACACCCATCGATCCCGACTTGTCGAGCACATAGCCAATGCGCTTTCCGCGCCCCGCAACTCCGAAGAACTTGGTCCCCGATCCTGCTCCGCTGCCGAATCCACCTTCGCCACCTCCGCCTCCCGCCGTTGCGAAAAGACCAGTAGGCCCCTCGGCGACTGCCACTCCATCGCTTCCATCGTTGCCACGCGCTTCGGGCAGGCCAAACTCTTCGGCAGCTCCCGCCTCGGCACGCGGCGTTCCGCTTGCGACGGCCGGAATTGACGCATCTCCCGAGGCCGAATCTTCTTCCGCTGGCTCGAATTCGGAGGGTTCAACGAGGGCGATCGTGACACCCTGAACGCTAGCCCCAGCGCCCTCCCCGATCCCCGCCCCCGAGTCGATTCTCGAGAGAATGACAAGCAGGATCGCGTGTACCGGCAGCGAGACGGCAAGGCCGATCCAGATCCACGAAACAGCGCGCGATCGCCGCGAAGTCTGCCGCGGCGACCGTGCACTCGCGCGAGAGTCTGCCAATGCCATCATCGAATGATGATTGTAGTCTGCATGCAATGCCGACCACTGCCACCCCCCATCACGGTCGCTATCGACGCGTGCTCTTGAAACTGAGCGGCGAGAGTTTTGCTTCTGAGGGGGCGCTTGGCATCCAGCCTGAAGAACTCGCAAGCATCTCGACTGAGATCGCCAGCGCGGTCGGATCAGGCCTTGAGATGGCGGTGGTGGTTGGAGGGGGCAACATCGTGCGCGGCGCACGATTGGCTGCAGCGGGCAAGTTCGATCAGTCGACGGCCGACTACATGGGAATGCTTGGCACGGTCATCAACGGACTCGCGCTGAAACAGGGCCTCAAGTCTGTTGGAATCGAGAGCCGTGTGATGAGCGCGATTCATGTGCCAAGTGTCGCCGAATCGTTCATCCGAGCGCGCGCGATGCGCCACTTCGAAAAGGGACGCGTCATCATTCTCGTTGCTGGCACGGGCAACCCCTACTTCACAACCGATACATGTGCATCACTTCGAGCGGTCGAGCTTGGGGCGGAGATTCTTCTGAAGGCAACCAAGGTGGACGGCATCTATTCGGCAGATCCCAAGCGTGATGCGACTGCGACCAGATATGAGAGTTTGCGTTTTGCTCAAGCCCTCGATCAGAAACTTGGCGTCATGGACCTCACCGCAATGACGATGTGCATGGAGCACAAACTTCCCGTTGTCGTCTTTGATTACAGAGTGCCCGGCAACATTCGGCGCGTCGTCGA
>SYHM01000117.1 GCA_005799205.1 Planctomycetia bacterium
ATGACGACGACGACGACGATGATGACGACGATGATGATGATGACGATGGCAAGAGCGCTAAGTCCAAGAAGGCCAAGAAGGCCAAGAAAGCGAAGAAGGCCAAGCGAGCCAAGAAAGCGAAGAAGGCCGCAGAAGAAGAGGATGACGACGAGGAAGAGGAGCGCGACATCTAGCTCCTCGTCAGCCTTTCAGCTGGCCTAGGGGGTGACCCGTGCTACTTGATCGGTCGGTCGAGGCGCCCCGAATCAAGTTCGATGCGAGCAATATCGAGTTGTCCGTCCCGTCCGTGATGGGGATGCGCGATCAAGAGCGTCTCAGCATCACCGCGCCAAATCGGTATCCAGAGCGAGCTCAAGATCTCAGATGCAGTTCTGCCATCGTTTGATCCACCCTCACTGGGCATGGATTCAGTCGAGAGTCCATCGTCCGAAGTTGTGACGATCCGCTCAGTTGAGATCGCGGCAATGCCGGCGCTCCGAGGGCTTGCGAGAGCGACCCCGTCAGTGAGCGGATTCCAGCACGCGACGCGCCCGAAGCGAGGATGAAAGAGCCAGAGTCGCGCGTCATTCGCGAGTCCGCCAGTTCGCAGAGGCACCAGAGTCTGATACGCCGATCGCGCGTCCGCACGCCATGAGAGGTCGATCGAGTGCGTCGGCACCGTACTCATCGCGCTTGACACTGGAAAGGCACAGGCCGACAGCACTCCATCACGCAGTCGGAGCGCATACAAGTACCTTCCGTCATTCGAGAAAGTCGGGGCGAGCCAGGACCCATCATCTGGAGCTGGAATCTCCTGGACGATATCTCCCTGACGCACGCGGAGCCCAAAGCGCTCGTTCGCGCGTTCGCGCTCGCACCACGCCATCGAATGGTGCCCGTTGATGGTTGCAAACGCGCACACCTGCGTGCCATCTCGCAGCCAGACGGGGGCGCCTCCAGTCCATGCGACCTTCCCGATCCACCGAGAGCCATCGACCCTCGGGCTCTCGACGAGAAACCCGGTGTCATCAGCCGCTCGTCCGAGCAGCAGGTCCGTGCCGGGAACCTCGATGGCCTTTCCTAGGTTCGGTCCGGTGAGCGCGACGATCGTGAGGGTGCCGGCGTTGGGCTGTCCACCATCGAGTGCAGCGAGCAGCGTTGGCCAATCCGCCGTACTCGTGCGCTGCAGTGCCGCCCATCGACCATCTGGCGAAACGAGTGGCAGCGCAAACCCGTCGAACTCAGCTGAGCAGACTGGTTGCACGCGAAAACGAACGCGCGAAAGAGTTCCCTCGAGTGGACGAGTCGTCGACGGACTCGGATCACTCGCGACGCGCACGGGAGCGCAGCCCGTCGGGATGAGCGCGCCACACAGAAGCACTCCGCACAAGTGCATCCAGTGGACCCATTGCGCGTTCATTCCAGCCTACGGAGCAATCGATGAATCGATTGGCGCCAACGGGTTGACCGGAGCGCCTCCAGTCGACGATGGCAGATTGAGTTTCTGTTTCTCGATCAACGCGCCACTCATCGTGTCAAGCGGTTTCGACAGCACATTGAGGCGCTCGCGATCATCGGCATTGAAGTTGGTGTCATTCTCGTCAGGATTGTCGACCACCGATGGAGTAATGAAGACGAGCAATTCCTTCGTCGATGAGACATCGTTCTGATTGCTGAAAAAGAGATCAAGCACAGGAATGCTGCCAAGCAGCGGAAATCCGTTCTTGGCCTTGCTCTCCGATTCAACGCGCACGCCGCTGATAACGATTGTCTGATTGTTCTTGACCGTGATCTGCGTGTTGGTTTGTCGCCGATCGATCGTCGGGTTGTTGCTTCCGCCCACATTGAGCGTCGTCGCCGTGTTGACATTGGAAAGCAGCACCTCGATCTCCATCGCGACATTGCGTTCCTTGGTGATACGCGGACGCACATTGAGCCCGATACCAACTTGAATCTGGTCAAAACTCGAGGTTGTGCCACCACCTGTTGAACTTCCAGTCGTTGTTCCAGTCAAGAAGGGCACATCCTGGCCGGCAAAGAACACGGCCTCTTTGTTGTCGCTCGTGAAGACTCGAGGCTGTTGAAGGATGCGCACCGACGTGTCACGCTGCAGCGCCTGCAGAATGACGGTCGCGTCGACTCCAAACGAGAAGTTTGACACGTTGAGTGCCTGAGGAAAAATCTGATCCTTTGCACCGGTGAAATTCAACGAATCGGCATCGGTTCCGATCACCACGGCATTGTTGGGGTTCGCAGGTGTGATCGACCCTTGCGGGCCGAATTGGATTCCCATCGAGAACTGATCGCCAAGTTCGACTTCAGCAAGGATGCCCGAAATCATCACCTGACGGCCAGGCTGGTCGAGTTGAGAAATGAGTTCGATGACCGCCTCTTGAATCTCCGGGGTCGCAAGCACGAGAAGGGAGTTCTGCCCAGCGTTTGGCACAACGCGACTCTTTCCGACGATCGCGCTGACTTCAGTCGATTCTGCGCCGTTGGCTCCTCCGCGCGCGTTCTGCCAAGGAAACTCAATCGTTGCAGCTGTGCCGCCATTCGTTCCTGTCCCTGAAGCGGTGGATCCGGTCTCTCCGGCACTCGACGTTGAGCCACCTGCGGAGAAGTCGATTCCGCTGAGCCCCTCTTCAGGCGCTTCGATTCCACTACCCGCGCCGCTCTCAGCGAGAAGTGCATTGATGATCTCAGCGACATCGACCGCACTCGCGTACTTCAGCTGAACATTGGTTGGCATTCCAACGGTGAGGGGGGTGTCGATCTTTGAGAGCAATTCATCGAGCCATATGAAATTGTCTGGAGTCTTCGTCACGATGATCAGGCGGTTTGAATCTGGATAGGCCTCAATGCGAAAGATGTTCGCAACGGCCACATCAGCGCCTGAGTCTCCTCCAGCGGCACCACCGCCTCCAGCAAGTCGGACGGCATTTCCACCTCGCCCGCCACTTGAGCGGCTTGCACTGCCCGATTCAAGCAGTGATTGCAACAGGTCTTTGACTTTGAGCGGATCTGTATAGCGCAGGTCGTACGCCTTGAAGATTGCGCCACCCTTCGTCGGTGGAATGTCCCACGACGTCGCAATGAGTTCGCCGATGCGCGAGATTGTGTCAGGATCTGAACGCACCGTGATCGAATTGGTTGCGGCGAGGACCGTCACCACGAGCGTGGGTCCTTCTGCACCACCCGCCGCCGCAGGTGGCTGATTCGGATTCTGCCCTGGTCGCGCGTTCTGCCGGTTTTGTGTGCGAGGGGTCGAACCCCCCGCAGATGATCCAGAGAAAATCGTTGTGATCGAGTCCGCGATCACGCTCGCGTCCGCATTGCGCAAGCGAAATGTCTCAGTTCGTGTATCCGCGAACGGAGGCACGTCGAGCACATTGATGATGTCCTGGCATCGCTTCGCGAGCCCAACGTCGCCCTCAAGGATGATCTGATTCGAGTTATTGTCGACATCGATCTTTGCGTAATCGGGCATCGACTGACTCAGTCGATCAAAGACCGATTGCGCTCGTGTGTGGGTGATGCCGAAGATCTTGATCACGACTTGGCCGTTCTCTTCGAGTCGCAGCACATCGACCGACGGTCCAAGCACCATCGTCGGCTGCAGCTTCCCAACATTCGTCAGCATGTCCACCATGATGAGCTCATCCGTCTCGACAACTCCGATGTCGTTGAGCCGAAATGCCTGAAAGATCAATTCGAGCGCCTTCATCCGAGTCACAGCCTTGTCGCTGATAACGCTGATCGTCTGTGTTCGCAATTGCGAGAGACGTGGCAGCACTGCCTTTCCAGTGCACTCAACGATGAACGGAAAGAGATCTTCAACTTTGATCTCCTTGAAGTTCACGAGCACGAGTTCGCTCATGTCGATCGGGCGTCGGTCAGACCTGAACTGTCGGATGGGCGGTACG
>SYHM01000118.1 GCA_005799205.1 Planctomycetia bacterium
GCCAGCAAACGCGACGTCGCTTGCCGCAGCTCCCATCCTGAGCTGCATCGCCGCCGTTTGCGTCACCATCACTTCTGCGCCAGTGATGCCCGTTGGCGCGAGCAACACGCCGAAGTTCATCGCAGGACTCGGACCCTGCGCAAGCAGCGCGCCGATTGTGGCACCTTCGCTGTGTCCAATCACACCGACACGTGCAGGGTCGATCTCGTCGCGGGCACGGAGCCACGCGATCTGCGCCTTTGCATCGTTCACGAAATCGAAGGTGGTCGCCTTCGAAAAGTCTCCCGTCGAGCTTGCGCAGCCACGGTCGTCGCAGCGAAGCGATGCGATCCCAACCTCAGCGAGCGCGGCTGCGAGCAGGCGAAATGGCTTGTGTCCGAAGACCGTTTCATCACGATCCTGTGGACCGCTGCCTGTGATAAAGACGACCGCCGCACGCTTCGCCTGCCGATCACCCGTGGGAACAACAAATGTGCCCGCGAGTGTGACTTCATCGCCACTCTTCACTGCAACCTCAACGCCTCCGCCTTGGGTTGGCACGGGCGCAATCTGAGCTTCAACGGGCACTGACTGATCTGAAGTTGCCTGCGTTCCAGCAAACACTGCGATGCCAAGAAGGGCAACGGCGGCACCGCACACGAGGCGCGCGTGCTCGATCACTTGGGTCCTGGTTTGCGCCATTGAAGACGTGGCGCATCAGACCACAGCCCCTCGATGTCGTAGAACGCGCGTTGATTCGGTTCAAAGAGGTGCACGACAACATCCACGAAATCAACGACGATCCAACTCGTCCCAGAATCGGCGCTCGTGCGCCACGCAGGCGAACCAAGCGTCTTCCCGAGTTTGTCGATCTCCTCACCCACCGACTTCATCTGCCGCTGGCTCGTGCCGCTGGCCACAATCATGTACTCGCAAATCTGCGATCGCCCGACAAGGTCAAGGATGACGACCTCGGAGCACTTCAGTTCGGACATCCGGTTCGCCGCATCGAGGGCGAACGTCTTGGTCCGAGCGGCATCCGACTTGAGTGTTGTCCGACTCATCCTGCAGTGCAGTTCGAGTTAACGAGAACCGCTGCTGCTGCGTCCGCCACCAGTGCGTCCGCCGCCAGTTCGTCCGCCACCGGTTCGACCAGCCTTCGGTCGCCCGCCGCCGCCTGTGCGGCCGCGTGGTCCAGCCGAACCGCCACCCGACGACTGACCGCCACCGCCGAGCGCATCTCGACCCGATCCAGACTCGCCGCGCATCGTGAAGGTGCGCTGTGGACCTCGAATCGCTTCGCGGCGCTTGATCTCAGAGGGTTTCTCGTAGTACTGGCGCTTCTTGAGATCCTTGGTGATCCCTTCACGCTCGCACAACTTCTTAAAGCGGCGCAACATCTGCTCTGCGGTTTCGTTTCCTCTGCTCTTGACTCGAATGGGCATGCGTGTGGATCCTTGGTTGGGGTGAGTCCCGAATTAGAGCAAGTTTTCAGCCTCAAGGCAAGCGGGTCGAGAACATGGCAAAATGTCAGGTGCGAGACGATTGAGCCACCATGCCCCTCATCATTGATGCCAACAACCTGCTGCATGTGACGGGCGTTTTGCCGCCTGATATCGCAGGTCCAAGCGAGGTTGAGCTTGTGGGGCTCATCCTGCAGAGCCGGTTCCAGCACGAAGCGATCTGCTTCGTCTGTGATGGACCCGCCAGGGGACGTCAGCGTGCGGACATTGGATCGGTGGTCTTCCACTATGCCGGCGCGGGTGTGACTGCCGACGCCGTCATTGCTCAGATGGTCGAGGATTGCACGACGCCCCGTCGACTCACGATCGTCTCAAGCGACCGGGCGATCCTCAAGCACGCAAAGCGCAGGCGCTGCGCAACAATCGAGTGCGACGAATTTCTTGGGATGGTCTCGCGCGATTACGCCAAGCGCACTGCATCGAAAGGTCGACGAGTTGCTCTTGTTGACCGGTCGACGATCGACCCGCTCACCCAAAGCCAGATCGATGCGTGGCGCCGCTACTTCGGTCTTGATGAGCCAGCACAACTTGACGCACTGAAACGCGCTGCCCGGGCAGGGCCTGCGCACCAAACTCCGCATGATCGACGCACACCGCGCCGACTCGACTAGTCGCAGGGCGCATGCCTACCCGGGGGTCCCCCTCTATTCTGTCAGCGCATGAGTGACACGAATGAGAAGTTCCCGCAGTTCATTGAGACTGGGACGCGTCCCTTTCCGATGCTCGATTTCGAACCACTCCAGATGGATTTCGATTCGCCGCCACGCGATCCCGTCGCGGAGTTTCGTCGCTGGCTCGCCGAAGCAAATCAGCTCGCGCTCTTCAATCCCAACGCGATGTCGCTCGCGACAGTTGATGCAGATGGCACCCCGTCGATCCGCACAGTCCTACTCAAGGGATTCGATGCAGATGGGGCCCTCTTCTTCACCAATCGGATGAGCCGCAAGGGGCAGGCACTTCTCGCGAATCCTCATGCCGCGCTTTCTTTCCACTGGGACAACCTCGCGCGACAAGTCCACATCACTGGCCGAGTCACAGAGGCGAGCGAAGCGCTCAACGATGCCTATTTTCGCACGCGACCGCGGGAGAGCCGAATCGGTGCGTGGGCAAGTGAACAGAGTCGCCCAGTCCGAAATCGCGCAGCCCTCGATGAGCGAGTGGCGCAGGCAGAGGCTCGGTTCTCTGGGGTCGATGTGCCCCGTCCGCCACACTGGGGCGGGTTCCGCGTCGCGCTCGACACGATCGAGTTTTGGCAGGGCGATCCCTTCCGGTTGCACGACCGCGTGACCTACACCCGCTCAGAATGCGGCTTCAGTATCGCGCGCCTGTTTCCGTGAGGTGAACCGACTCTCGCGCTCGCGTTTGGGCGGCACCCATCCACCGCGAACGATCACGCGGCCCGCCCCTGCGATCTCTGTCAGCCTGCGAAGCACCCCTTGCTCGGCAACAACTCGTACTCCATGTGGAAGCAGCGTTGCTGTTCCGCCAGCGACTTCCAAGATGACTGCAACTTCGACTGGTCGCCCCTTCAAGCTCAAAACGCTCCCAGCGGCTTGGCGAAGCGCGCCAGCCAACATCCCCAGTGTTCCGGTCAGCGACGGCTCGCCAGATGGGTCGATCGCCGGATCACTCAAACGAATCTCGATGCGACTTGCGAGATGCGCTGCAGCATCATCGATCGAATAAACACGGTCGACGATCACGCCTGCTTCGGCGCGTGATCGATCGATCGACCCAGCGATGAGTACGACCTTCCCATCTTGCATCAGCTCACCGCACGAAGCAAATGTCTCAGCGAAGAGCACCGCATCAAAGTTGCCAGTGCGATCGGCGAGTGTGGCGATCGCCATACGCTGATTCGCGTGGGCGCCACGCTGCGTGATGATTTGCCTCACCCGCGTGACGAGCCCTGCGATCACGATGGTGCCTGTGGTCGTCGCTTCTGCGAGTCGGGCACTCTCTGTTGTGCAGAAGGTTGCGATGACCGATCGGTAGTCATCAAGGGGATGCCCCGACACATGAAAGCCCATCGCCTCCCGTTCGAATCGCAGCGCAGTCATTCGATCCCATGGTTCCGTGGGGCGCAGTCTGATTCCTGCTGTTCCTGAACTCTGGGTGCCGAGTGCCGCGACCTCGTCGGGATCCATCGCTCCGACCTGACCGAACATCGACATCTGCCCCTGCGCTCGATCGCGCGCCTGCGACTGCCCCGCGCGCAGCGCATCCTCGAGCGACGCACAGACGGCCGCGCGATCTGTCGTTCCGTGCAGCGAATCGAGGGCACCCGCCTTGACAAGCGTTTCGAGCGACGAGCGGTTCACGGCGCGAAGGTTCACGCGCGCGCATAGATCGAAGAGGTCGCGAAACGCACCGCGCTGCGCACGCTCGTGCGTGATCGCGGCGATCGCATTGTCACTCACCCCCTTCATCGCACGAAGTCCAAATCGCACATGACCATGCAAATGATCGTGAGGTTCATCGGCTCCATACACGACCGCAAACTCCTCCGTCGAGAGGTTGATGTCAGGGCCTTTGACCTCGAGTCCACAGTGACGCTTCTCACGGGTCGAGTCAGGCCATGCGATCCGCTTGCACTCTTCAAGGTAGACCGCCCAATCCTCGACCTTTTGTGCTTGACTTTCGAACGTGAGAACCGCTGCCATGTAGTAGGCGGGGAAGTACGTCTTCAGGTACGCGGTCTGATAGGCAATGATCGCGTACCCAGTGGAGTGGCTCTTGTTGAAGCCATAGCCAGCGAACTTCAGAATGAGATCAAAGAGCTCGTTTGCCTGCTCCTTTGCAAGCCCGCGCGCCCCTGACCCGCGGACGAAGTCTGCACGCGCAGCGTTGATGACATCTTGCTTCTTCTTCGAGATCGCCTTGATGATGGTGTACGCGGTGCGCAGCGGAATGTCGCCGAGCTGGTGCAGCACCTGCATGATCTGCTCCTGATACACCAGGACTCCATAGGTTTCGGCCGTCAGCCGATCAACCACTTCATGCACGCGTGGTACCGCCTGCTTACCGGCCTTTCGCAGGCAGTAGTCGCCGATGAGCTCCATGGGACCTGGCCGAAAGAGCGCATTGGCAGCAATGAGGTCCTCGAGGCGATCGGGCTGCATTTCGGCGATCGTCTTGCGCATACCTCCAGACTCGAACTGAAAGATGCCACCCGTCTCGCCACGACGAAAGAGGGAAAGAACAAGCTGATCGTTGAAGTCGATCCGGTCGAGGTCAAGTGGATCGGCCCCCCTTGCGGCCTCATCCTCCGAGAATTCACTAGCGCGTCCAACTGCGGTCCACTGCGCGCGCAGCGACAGTGATGCGCGGATCAGTCCCTTCGCTCGCTCGACGGTCGACAACGTCCGAAGCCCCAGAAAGTCCATCTTGAGCAACCCAATCTTCTCGCAGGTCGGGCCGTCCCACTGTGTGATGATGTCTTCGCTTCCACCCGTCGCGCGGCAGAGCGGCACAATGTTTTCGAGGGGCTGGGTCGAAATCACAACTCCTGCAGCATGAACGCTCGAATTGCGCGCGTGATCCTCGAGCCCCTGCGCGTGCTCGAGCACCTTCTTGACGACAGGATTCTCGTCGCGCGCCGCCCGCAGCGCAGGCTCGCGTTCGAGGGCCTTTGCGATGGTGATGTTCAGTTCACCCGGAACAAGATCTGAGAGCCGCTGACCTTCTGAGACAGACAATCCCATCGTGCGGGCCACATCCTTGATGGCGGCCTTCGCCTTGAGCCGCCCAAACGTGATGATCTGCGCGACATGTCCATACTTCTTGCGCACATATTCAAGGACCGAAGCGCGGCCATGTTGGCAGATGTCAATGTCAATATCTGGATACTCGCTTCGATCGGGATCGGTGAAACGCTCGAACAGCAGTCCAAACTTCTCAGGACACGCATTTGAAAGGCCCAGCACATAGCCCACCATCGTGCCGACACCCGAGCCGCGCGCGGTCGCTGGAATTCCTTGCCGGTGTGCCCAGTTCACGAAGTCCCAGACGATCAGGAAGTACGCACTAATCGACTTCGTCGCGAGAATCTGCAACTCACGTTCGAGACGCGAACGAATCGCGGGAGTCACCCCGTGCTGCCCGTATCTCCAAGTCAGCCCCGCCTCACAAAGCATGGTGAGTGCACGATCGCATTGAGCCTTGGTTGCATCGCGCGCCGCGTGATCGCCACCGTCAAATGGGCTGAGCTCAAACTCGCTGCAGAAGGCCTTGAACCAAGCCGTGAGATCGCCACCCACATACGGAACGGCTGCATGTGGAATCTTGACACGCACCATCGGCGCGTGGTTCTCTCCATGCGGAAGCTCAACCGAACAGCGGGCGGCGATGCGTGCTGTGTTGGCGAGGGCGTCCAGTTCATCAGGCGCTGGAAATGTCGCAGCCATTTCCGCAGAACTCTTCACAAAGAGCTGCGCTGGATAGCGCATGCGATCTGTGTCATCCTTGTTCTTCGCCATCGAGATGCAGCAAAGCGTGTCGTGAACATCATGGTCACTCTCGAGCAGAAAGTGCGCATCGTTGTCGACAACGAGCGGCAGACCCAATTCAGCTGCGAGCTGCTTGAGCAGCGGATTGATGCGCTCCTGCTCGGGAACATGTCGCTGAAGTTCGATATAGAAACGAGGCTCTCCGTGCTCGTCGTGCGCGAAGGTGCGGGAGTGCCATCTCGCCTCTTCGACCGCCATCGCCCAGTGATTCGCCCCACCGGTGTGAACAAAGTTGGTGAGATGATGGGCGATACTCGAACCGAGGTGTCCATTAATCGCAATAAGCCCCTCGTTCCACTGAGTCAAGGTCGACTTGTCCATTCTTGGACGGTGGTAAAACCCTTGAAGGAACGCGTCGCTCGACAACTTCATCAGATTGCGCCATCCCGTCAGATTCTGTGCGAGCAGGACGAGGTGGAATCCACCGTCTTGCGCCTTTCCAACACTCGGCTTGATCGCGACCCGACTCCGACGATCTCCTTCGACGCCATCATGATCTGGGGCGACATAGGCCTCGATCCCAAGGATCGGCTTGATGCCGGCCTTCCTCGCGGCCTCGTAAAACTCCATCGCCCCAAAGAGATTCCCATGGTCGGTGACGGCAACGGCGGACATCCCCAGGTGCTTCACGCGCTTCACGAGCGCATCGATTCGATTTCCTCCATCGAGCAGCGAGTACTCGGAGTGCAGGTGAAGATGAACAAATTCGCCCGCCATCACCCCATA
>SYHM01000119.1 GCA_005799205.1 Planctomycetia bacterium
CGAATCACGAAGCGATTGCCAAGGAGGTGGCCGGTGCGCAGCTTGTTGCCATGGCGTTTGCTCCAAAGCACGGCAAGTCGATCATGTCGAAGTTCAACCGCGCTCTCAGCACGAGGAAGATTGACCGAGAGCGTTTGGCGCGTGACGGCACGGCGGTCTTTCTGCCCCGCACTCCCAATGGTGGAGGGGTCAACCTGAAAGTGATCGCCGATCACCTTCAACATTTCGTCGTGCGACATGTCCTGCTTTTGGATTCCTAGGAATAGGTGTTCTCCTTCCCCTGAGGGTTCGTAGAGCGAAAGCTCATCAACGAGGAAATCGCTTGCTCGCACCTTGATGAGGCCGCCCAATGGAGGGGCGTCGACAGCATGTCGCACGGACAATGGTGAAGGCATCTCCTTGATCGACACCGCGCGAGGCGATTTAAAGACTCCGCACGCTGAGAGAGCCGCCTCGATTTGCGCTGCGGGATCACCGTTGTGGTCAATGTGAATCGCATTCCATCCGCGTGCGAGTGCGGCACGAACATTGTCGATGAGGTCGTCGGCGAAAAAAATCTCGTGAGCTGCGAATCCGGTTGCCCGCTCGAAGGCGGCATAGATCGCTTCGTCTGGTTTGTTTGCCGCCAATAGGTGAGACGCATGATGCAGTTCAATGGCGGCAAATGCAGGCGATGTCTCGCGCATCTGCTGCCAGTGAGCGTCATTTGTGTTCGAGAGGCAGGCAACAGGAATGCCTGCGCCGCGAACGCGCTCGAAGAGCTGCACGATTCCCGGATAGTCGCCGAGAATCCACCCCATGTGGATGCGATCGAGTTCGTCACGTGAGTACGAACCGCGCGAAATCTCAGCGAGCTCGAGGAGAAACTGGCCGTAAGTCATTGCTCCGCGCTGATGTCGATCGACGAGCGAACAGAGGCGGGCGTCAGTCGCGGCGTCGGGAGTGGCGAGCGACTCGCGCACCGGAACATTCGCGGCGGCGCACCCCTCGTGCCATGAGCGACAGATGCGCACAACGACCCCTCCAAGATCGACGCAGACAACGCGTGGACGTGGCGTCATGGTGTTGCCGGCTTGGGGCTAGGACTGCCGCGCTTGGCCGCGCGCCGCGCGCGAAAAAAGTCCGTGAGCAGTGATGAGCAAGGATGGCGCAGAACGCCACCGATGACGCTCATCTGGTGGTTGAGCCGCGCATCGCGACAAAGGTCGTACAAGGTGTCAACTGCCCCAGCCTTCGGATCGCGCGCGCCGTACACGAGTCGTGCAACGCGCGCATTGACGAGCGCCCCCGCGCACATAGGACAGGGTTCAAGCGTGACCGCAATCGAGCAGCCTGAGAGCCGCCATCCACCCGTGATGAGTGCGGCTCGGCGCAGTGCAACCACCTCGGCGTGGCCGGTTGGGTCAGCGCTCGCCTCACGGTCATTGGATGCTTCGGCGAGAATGACACCCTCTCGATAGATGACTGCGCCGACCGGAACTTCTCCGCGCTCGCCTGCTTCCTGCGCGAGCGTCAGCGCTCGCGCCATCATGCATTGATCTTCTCGCGTCGTACCCAATGGCAGTGCGAGGATGCGTCGACGCACTCTGCGTCGCCACCTAAGTTGATGGCGTTGCTCACCACCTCGCATGTCTACTCATCTCCAACGTCGCCCTCACGTGAACCGCGAGTCCGAAGTCGATCGCCAAACGTGCTGAGCACGCTTCCAGCAGCAACGCGCGATGGCGGCGCCATCACAATGAGCCAGATCGAAAACTCATACAGCACGTACAGCGGCACTGCGACCACCAGCAACGAGAGTGCATCGCCTGGAGCGACCGCGGCAGCGACGACGACAACCCCGAACAGCGCATATCTGCGGTGCTTTCGAAGGAAGCTCGGATTGACAACGCCGACCCAACTTAGCAGCAACAGCGCGATGGGCAATTGAAAAGCGAGCGCGAAACACATCGCAAAGAGCAGAACAAAATCGAGATACTCGCTGAGCCGAAATGCCGAGACCAGCGTCCCAGGGTGGTCGAGTGCGACGCTTGCGATTTCAAGATGAGCCGCATCTCCAGCCACTGGCAGTGCGATGCGCAACTCGCGAGTCGTGGCGTTGATCCACGACTCTCCCGCGTGCACCAGCTCTGGGTCGCTTTCGACCACGCGAAGAGCGGGGGATGCGCTTGTGGCGCTTGCCGACTGTGAAGCCTCTCTCAGCGACGACGGTGCGACACTAAACGACACGAGCACAGTCAAGATCAAGGGAAGCATGACGAAATAAAGCAATCCGAGCCCGATGAGTGCGAGCACGCCACTTCCAGGCAACAACAAGCGGACAAAGCGCTGTTCGTGTTGGTAGAGACCCGGCGAGATGAATTTCCACAGCTGCCAGATCACCCACGGCGCAGCAATCACGAGCGCTCCAATCAACGAGATCTTGAGATCGGTCGTCATGGTTTCGATCGGGCTCAGGACCGTCAGCTGCGCAGGCAGGTTGTTGGCACGCATCGCGTCGAGAAGTGGTGCACAGAGCAACATCCGGATGTGTGAGGCGAAGACGAACAGCAACAGCATGAGCGGCACTGGAACGATCACCGCGAGAAAGACGCGCTTGCGTAGTTCGTCGAGGTGATCGCCAAAACTCATCATGCTTGCTGGACGGACGGCGCGCTCGGTCATGGGTGTCGCATCCTAGAGTCGCGCAGTGCATCACCGAAGAAGGCCACAGCGTTGCGGTCAAGTTGTTCGTTCAGTTCGATGGGGTCTTCCCCCCGCGCGCTCGCGAGGGCGGCAGCGACATGCACCACATGTTTGGGCTCATTCGGATGCGCCCCCCGCACAGGTTGTGGTGAGAGAAAGGGGGCGTCCGTTTCGATCATGAGTCGATCGCGCGGCACGAGCGCAGCAGCGGCTCGCACCTCGCGGGCATTTGGAAATGTCAGCACGCCAGTGAACGAGATCATCGCCCCAAGATCAAGCGCGAGCCGCGCATCGCTCGAATCACCAGTGAAACAATGAAAGACAAACTGATTTCCAGGAAGTCCGCTGCGCGCGAGCACTGGCACGAGTTCGTGAAACGCCTTGCGGCAGTGGACGATGATCGGCTTGCCGAGGCCGAGCGTCCCCCATGCGCGAATGTGCGCAAGTTGCTCGTCGAGGATCGCCCGCTGCCGGGACTCGGGCGGCGTGTCGTAGTGGCGATCGAGGCCAAGTTCTCCCCACGCGAGACACTTGGGATGCTCTCCCGCCTGTCGCAATTCATCCCAGTCGCACGGCGCGTCGGCATACAGAGGATGTACTCCAGCACTCGCAAAGAGTCTCTCATGTTCACCAGCGAGCGCTGTCGTTCGAAGAGCATCGGCCGTTGTCGTTGCGACGGTGATGCAGCTGTGCACGCCAGCGCGCGCGGCCTCTGCGAGTACTTCGCCAACGCGACCTGAGAAGTCAGGGAAAGTGAGATGGCAGTGCGTGTCGATCATGTGTTCATGTGTCTATGGGCTTTCTGGCACCCTTCGCAACGCGATCCGCATAAGAACAGGACCGACGATCTCATTCAGCGTGATGCAGGCGATCATGATGGTGATCAGGCTGCGCGCCCATGATTGGGTGGGAAAGGCAATCAACACCTGCGCGGCAAGCGCAAGCGAGATTCCAGCTTGTGGCACAAATCCGGCCCACGCCCAGCGCACCATTGGCGAAGGGAGACCAACCGCGCGCGCGGCGAGGGTTGTTCCAGTCCAGATGGCGCCGAGGCGGATGCTCGAGAGCGCAAGCACGATCGGCCAGTTCATGACGAGAGCACCGCAATCAATGTGCGCTCCAGCAGCAGCAAAGAAGATGCAGCAGACCGGCAAGAAGAGTCGCCGCGCCGTCGCGAAGAACGACGCGCTTGCAAGTGGAGCAACAGTGCGGGCTGTGTATCCAAGCGTCAGAGCGGTGATGAGTGGCGCCGTCTCAGTGATTGTGCAGAGGATCACAATCAGCACAGCAACCACGAGCACCACCGCGACCATGCGCTCTTCAATCTGCTGTAGTGCAAGGCGCAGCGGAAGTGCGAGCGCGCAACCTAGGACCACGCTTCCTGCGATGTGCAGAATGATCCAGTACCACGCATGCCCTGTCGCCGTTGCAGTGGTCGCAACAGCGAACAGCACAATCGAGAACGCGATCACGAGTACGAGGTCTTTCGTGACCGTGGTCGCAAGCAGCAGGCGAGCAAAGGATGTTGGATGGCGCATCTCGCGCAGAAGCGCGACTGAGACGGCACTGCTACAAGTCGCCGCGAGTGTTGCGCAGATCGCAGCTTCTTCGAGTGACCGAAAGTACGCATAGGCCACCGCTCCGACTGTCACAATCACCAGGCTGACCTGCCCAATCGCGATCAAGACGATCGCACGGGCGCGCTGGCGAACGAGCGATCCATCGATCTCGGAGCCAGCCACGAGGCCAATCATGACGAGTGCCAGCAGTTCCGCTCCATGGAGTGATGCGAGCTGGTCGTGACTGATGAGTGCCAGCGATGGTCGGTTGAGCCACTCCCACAGGCCAGGGCCGATGACGACCCCGAACAACAACTGCCCAGTGATTGGCGGTAACGCAATCGCGCGTACGAGTCGCCCTGCGAGCCACGATCCTAAAATGACCAATCCGAGCAGAAGCGTTGACTCGCCTGCGTCAGACAGGTCGGCAACAGGAATGCCCGTGATCCGCGCGCGCCCCTCGCGCACGAGCTCAATCAGACCAATGAGGCACACGAGCGAGAACGAGAGGATGGATGCGCTGAACCTCGGGCGCTTGCGTTGTCGAATGATCTGTGCTGACGGTGCGTTCATACGGGAACTCGCATCGAGGCATGCGCCTCGCGCGGCATCCTCGGAAAAAACGTGAGTGCAATGCTCGCGAGTGCGATCAGCGTTGCGACACCGAGCAGTTCATCAGCGATTCCAGAAGAGTCATGAATCGCAAACGCAAGGAGCACGATGATGGTGAGTGGGGCTTGTCGCACAGGGGCGCGCGCTGCGCATGAGTCGATGGCCACGCTCTCGCGTTCGCGCGAAAGGGCGAGGTTCATCATCAGCGGCTTGAGTACCCGTCGCGCGAGCGCGAGAAGCAGCACGATGGCGCCGACAGCAAGCCCGCCAATCAGTGTTGTGCTCTGCTGCGGAAGCGCAAGAGTCATCCCCGCGAAGAAAAAGCAGCCGCTGGCGACGGCCGGCTCTGCAGACGAGATCAAGTGTTCGAGAGTGCGAAGTCGGCGGCGACTCAGGCCAATCGCAGCGCCGAACAGCAGCCCAGTCAGCAGCGGCGATCCTCCAAATGAGACGGCGACCCCTGAGAGGATGCACAGCGCGCCGATCGTGATCAATGTCGTTCGCGCGTCGTCTTCGCGTGAGTCGCGCAGAATCTCTCGTGCACCGAGAGCGACAACGCAGACTGCGCACAGTTCCATCGCCAGCGCGAGCATGCCGCCTGCTGGTGCGAAGACCACGCTGCCCTGAGCATCCTCATAGCCGCTCTGAAGCGCAAGCGACGAAACCACGACCGTGCAGATCGCAAGCATTCCCGCGCCCGCTTGCACAAGGACCGCCATGCGAACTGCAGGAGCATCGGTGCGCGATCCGAGCGAACGCGATTCTGGATTCCATCCCAGCGCAAACGCCGCGAAGGTTCCGCTGAGCAGAATGTGCGCTGCGGCAGGGGAGTCAGGTTGCCAGATGCGGGCTATGAGTCCGGCAGCGACCACACTCAGCAGGAGGCCAATGAACAGGTCGAGTCCGATCCACTTCCACAGTGCGCGCGGGATGGCGATGATGAACCGCGCACGACACTGCACTCCAATCACGATTCCAGCCCACGTCAACAGGATCAACACGATTGGCTGCACCTGCATCAACCGCTCATCATCGAAGACCCCGATCGCATGGGGGCCGACCAGAACGCCGAATCCCAGCAGCGCCCATCCGCCCCCAAGCACGCGCATCACCGGAAACATTCGTCGAGCGCGCTGGACGCCGCGGCTTCCTGCCACCAGGATGATCGAACCGATGGCAAGCCAGATGAGTGGGCTCGTCACGAATCCGATCCGAGGAAGGACTCGACTGGAAATGCCGCTGCGAGCGGGCGATCATCCTTTGGAATCTCTCGGAGGTATCCCATCAGGAGTGATGCACGATCGGCCCGACACAGTGCGAAGATCGCTCGGCTTCCCGAGGACTGCGGCAGCAACGCAGCGAGCCCCGCGAAGATCGGCATGTCTTGCTGCATGATGGATGCGAGGCTGCGCGCCTCGACCACGGTCGCATCCGAAATGCCAGCATCAAGCACCGTGTTCATCACCGCATCGAACGAGTGGCTGTGTGGAACCAGGACGAACACCAACTGCATCGGATGTGCATGCTCAGCCATGGCTATTGCACTCTTTCGTGAAAAGATCTAATAACGCTTGATCCGTGGCGCATTCGCTAAGCCGTTGTCGTGCATCAGCTTGGATGCAGACCCGAGCCGCTCGCGCAAGCATCCGAACGTGACGCCAAGGTTCAGCTGGCGAGCCAAAGAGTGCAACAACGAGCTTAACTCGGTGGGGTCCCCAAACAACCGGCGTCGAGAGCGTAAGCACGAGCGCCATGGCTTGATCGTGTGCGATTTCGTTGCGGATGGCGTGTGGGAAGGCAACGCCCTCGGCCGTCGACGTGAACGCCATCGACTCGCGTGCGGCAAGTGATTGCGTGAGGAACTCAATCGAACTTCCTGCCAGTCGGGTGGCATGCGCGCGGGCAGCGATTTCACGGAGAACCGCCGAAATATCAGCGCAGGGGAGGTGCGCAGCAGCTGCGACGATCTCGATTGGAAGTGGTTGCGTCACTGCGATCACTCTAGAGGAAGGCACACAGTTCGGATTCCTTGACGCGCGATGATGTTGCCCTCTACTCTCGTCAGCTCACGCGGAGTTTGTGAAAAAAAGCACAAAGTTGCCCGAGTCCATCCCTCACCACCACCATGAGCCGATTTCTCTTTCCTCGTTGGACTAATCAGATCCTTCCATTTCTGATCGTGACAGCGGCGATAGCCCCTCTGTACGGGGCCTTCGTGGTTGCCTACGGGTTCAGTCCCAAGACGATCGATGTCGGATACCAGCCGGTGCAGCCTGTGCCATATAGCCATGCAGTGCACGTGGGAAAGCTGGGTCTCGATTGTCGTTACTGCCACAGCACAGTGGATCGCGCTGCGTTCGCGGCGATTCCTCCGACCCAAACGTGCATGAACTGCCACACGCAGATTCATCGCGAGAGTCCATTGCTCGAACCGATTCGCGCTTCGTACGAAAGCGGGCTTCCAGTCGAGTGGATCAAGGTGCACAAGCTGCCTGACTATTCCTATTTCAACCACAGCGCTCACGTGAACCGCGGCGTTGGCTGCGTCGAGTGCCATGGGCGCGTCGACCAGATGGCAGTCGTCTATCGGTTTTCACCGATGGCGATGGGATGGTGCCTTGAGTGTCATCGGGCACCTGTCGATCGACTGCGCCCAGTTGCGCAGATGACAAACATGTCATGGGATCAAAAAGTCGAGATGACTCCCGCTGAGCGTGAGTCACTCATCAAGCTCTATCACATCAACCCAAGCGAGAACTGTTCGACATGTCATCGGTGAACAAGCCATACTGGCGCAGCGTTGAAGATCTCACCGGCTCGAGCGAGTTTCGCGAGTGGATGCACCGCGAGTTTCCTGATGGCGCCTCAGAGCAAGTCAGCGAGAGCGAGCGTCGCAACTTCCTCAAGGTGATGGGCGCTTCATTCGCGCTTGCAGGACTCGGTCTCGCAGGTTGTCGCCGTTGGCCCGAAACAAAGGTCGTTCCAGCCGCGAGCCAAGCTGCCAATCGTGTGCCTGGCGATCCTGTCTATTACAGCACCGCATGGGAGTTTGCAGGATTTGCGCAGCCGCTGCTCGCAAAGAGTTTCGATGGCCGTCCGATCAAACTTGAACCAAATGCCGCGCATCCGTGGGGTGGCGCGGGCGTCTCATCAGTGGCACAGGCACAAGTGCTCGCCCTCTACGACCCGCAGCGATCGCGCACCGTGCTCTCGAAGGGACACGCATCAACGGATGCCGCCTTCACGTCATTTCTTCGCAACAAGTCTGCAGCGCTCAAGTCGGCTTCAGGCAAGGGACTCGCGATCCTCGCACAAGCGCACAGCGGACCCTCGTACAACGACATGATCGCTCGCGTGCGCGCCGCGTTCCCGCAGGCGCAGATCGTGACGTGGGAACCGCTCGCGCGTGAGAACACACTCACCGGAACTGCGGTCGCCTTTGACGGTGTGTGCCGCGCGCTTCCATCACTCGACACTGCGAAGGTGATTGTCTCGCTCGGCGATGACTTCCTCTACGGTTCGCCCGACTCGCCGCGATTGGCGCAGCAGTGGGCGGTCGGTCGCAGCATCGATGCGGTCGATCCAAAGACGCAAGAGGTCGCGCGTCTGTATGTGATCGAGAATGGGCTTTCCACGACCGGTATGAACGCGGACGAGCGTGTTGCCATCCGCCTGGGTGATCTTGCACTCGCCGCAGCGCTCATCGCGCAAGGTGTCGGTGCGGGGGCGGGTTCGGCAGAATTGCAGTCGGCCATCAACACCGCAGCAAACTCTCCAGCTGCGCAGGCGCTGCTGGCAGGTCGGGCGAAAGATGTCTTCGCAGCCCTGATCGCTGACCTCAACGCTGCGAAGTCAAATCACACGCACGCGGTCGTCACAGCTGGAGACACCGCCTCTGCTGCGACGCACGCGCTCGTCGCAGCAATCAACGACGCGCTCGGGCAGGGTGTCAAGTACATCGCAGAAAGTGCGCAGCCATCGGCAGCCGCATTTGCGTCTCTTTGCAGCGCGATGCATGCCGGCACTGTCGACACGCTGATCATGCTCGATGGCAATCCCGTCTACGACGCGCCAGTTGATCTCGACTTCGGCGGGGGACTCGCGAAGGTCAAAGATGCAATTCATATTGGCATGTATGCGAACGAAACCGCGATGCACTCGGCGTGCTCGTGGCACCTTCCGCAAGCGAGTTTTCTAGAGTCATGGGGAGATGCACGCTCGTTCGATGGCACCCTCACGATTCAACAGCCGCTGATTCTGCCAATGGTCGCTGCGGACCAAGGCGGTCGCAGCCACATCGAACTGCTCGCTGCTCTCGTCGGCAGCGATCC
>SYHM01000016.1 GCA_005799205.1 Planctomycetia bacterium
CGTGATGGCAAAGTCTCTGCAGGCCGCTCACCCGCACTGGAAGATTCTGCTCGTGGGACCCACGCAAGTCGAAGCGGATCGCGTGGAGATCAGCAGGCAGTTGCAAGGACTCAGTAACGTGTCGATCCTTCCTCCGTGCGACCTTGACGGCCTTCCGCTCAATGAAGTGATTGCAGCATTGATTCCGTACGCAGACACCATGGGCACGTCGGCGGTCGAGCTCTCAAACAAGGCGCTTCATCTTTTCTCGCGTGGTGTGCCAATTCTCGCGAGCGGCATGCCCAATTTTGTGCGAGAGCCATTTGCGCTGCAGGTGACCGATCAAGCGTCGTTCGACCGTGGGGTTCAGGAGTGTGTAGAACACTTTAACGACTGGCAACCAGCGATTCAGGCCTTTGTCGAGAACAACTCGGCAAGCGCGCGGCTTCGGGCGCTCGGGATCACTCCAGCGACTTGACGTTTCAGTCACTGCGTGACGAACTCGAGTGTCGCGCGCGCGACATGCTCGATCATCGCATCCCGCATTTCGGGGTAGATCGGCAGCGACAGAATCTCTTGCTGGTTGCGAAACGCAACTGGAAAATCGTCGGGAGTGTGCCGAAACCGCGAATAGGCCGGATAGAAGGGAAGGGCACGCGAGTAGTTGATCATTGTCGAGATTCCCTTGCGTGCGAGGTGCTGTTGCAGCGCATCTCGATTCGAAGCACGAATCATGTAGAGATGAAAAACATGCGTGCGATCTGGTGCGATTCGAGGTGTTCGAATGGCGCGACTGCCTACAAGCAGCTCGTCATACCGCGCTGCCACTCGTTGCCGCGCGGTGGTCCATCCACCCAAGTGAGGCAACTTCGCCGAGAGGATTGCTGCTTGAAGACCATCGAGCCTGCTGTTGATTCCCTCAATCTGGTGTTCACCCTTCCCTCCGTGCCGTGCATACAACTCGCACCACGCGGCGAGAGCGCTGTCATTGGTCACAAGGCAGCCAGCGTCACCCATCGCTCCGAGGTTCTTGCCTGGATAGAACGAAAAGGTCGCGGCGGTCCCCATCGTTCCAACTCGCTTGCCTTTGTACTGGGCCATCACCGCCTGGGCACAATCCTCGATGACCCACAACTTGTGCTTGGACGCGATCGCGAGAATCGGATCCATGTCCGCCGCCTGACCGCACAGGTGCACAGGGATGATTCCAACAGTGCGGCTTGTGATCTTTGATGCGATCTGCGATGGATCGATCGTGAATGTCTCTGGGTCGGTGTCACAGAACACGACCGTGCCACCCGCCTGAGTGATTGTCTCGGAAGTCGAAATCCAAGAGTGCGCGGTCGTGATGACCTCGTCACCCGGTTGCAACTTCAGTCCCTTGAGCGCGATGTAGATGGCGTCCGTGCCGTTGGCGCACGAGACGCAGTGGCCGATCCCAATCGCGTCAGCAAACTCTTGCTCAAACGCTGTCACAAATCGGCTTCGAACGAACCCTGATTCCAAGATCACTGCGCGGATGGCTGCGTCGACTTCTTCTCGAATCGAAAGGTACTGCGCGTGCAGGTCGACGAAAGGAATAGTCAACGCGCGCCCAGACTCACTCATCCCCTCACGCATCTCGATGTCCAAGCTTGCACCGATTGGGCCTGAATCGCAATGAGACGGGAGCTCCAGTCTCAATGGATTCATAGATCGCAGAGATCAGTTCAAGACTCTTTCGACCTGCCAGCCCATCCACGAGTTGGTGTGTGTCGTTGTCAATGCACTTGATGGCGTGTTCGTAGTAGGCCTGATGGCCAAATCCGTACACGTCAGGCGGATTGACCGAAAACTTCGCTCGCACTTCGTCGTCGATCGGTTCGGGTTTGGCGAAGTTCCATGTGGTGATCTCGTTGACCGCAAAGCCGCCAATCACCACTGTGCCGCCTTCTCCGAGGATCGAGATTGACCCCTCCAAATCGACTGGACGAGTCGCAGTTGTGGCTTCGATGACGCCGAGCGCTCCACTGGCGAATCGCAAGAGCACCACCGCAGTGTCCTCAGTTTCAATGTCGACGAGCGCCGTGCGGCTCATCGCGAACACGGTGTCGACCTCGCCTAAGAGCCACTCAAGCATGTCGATGTGATGGCTTGCTTGATTTGTGAGGACGCCGCCGTCGAGCGCCCATGTGCCACGCCAGGCATCGTGGTCGTAGTACTGTTGGGTACGGCACCAACGCACCCGTACTGTTCCCATGACCAGCTTGCCAAACCGGCCGCGCGTGAGCGCGTCGTGCAGTTGGACGACCGGAACATTGAAGCGATTTTGCTTGATCACGAAGAGTTTCACCTTGGCCGCATCACACGCCGAAATCATCCGATCGGCATCGACAAGCGTGAGGGCCATCGGCTTCTCAACCAGAATGTGTTTTCGGTGGGAGGCGAGTGCGACCACATGGTCGGCATGCAGTCCACTCTCAGTGAGCACTGACACGGCGTCGATCTTTTCGGATCGCATCATCTCGTGCATATCTGCATACGCGGGGACATTGAACTTCGCTCCCAGCGCTGTGGCGCGCTCGAGGCGGATGTCACATACTGCCGCGAGCCGTGCTCCTCGGATCCGACCGCTCCCCAGCAATTCGGCGTGGCGTGCGGCGATGCGACCGCAACCCACGAGCGCGATGTTGTGCATTGGCGCGATCATAGTCGCGACGGGCGCGCGCCATCACCAGCAAGAATGCTGATCCTGGTCTCTGGCAGATTGGCTCTGAGATAGTGCTCGATTGCAGGCTGCCACTTCAAGAAGTTGGCACTGCACTCGTCGAGCGTCTCGTCGATCGATGTACCCCGGTCGAGGCGACGCACGAACGGCTCATCCACAAAACGTGGCATTGCGCTGATGACGAGAGGAAGTCCATGCGCGAGAAGTTGCATCGACTTGTTCGCCAGCGTGACCGCATTCACGGCGGGAGTGTTGGCGTACGGCATGATTCCGCAGAGAACCTCGTCGAGAGGGAGTTCATTGAGCGGCGTTGCATCACGCACCTCGATGTTTGAAAAGTTGCTGAGCGCCTCGAGAATGCGAACTCGGCGACTCTGGTGTTGGGTTGGACCCACGAAGAGCATCTTCCACTGCGGTCCGCGCGCTTTGAGCGCGTTCGCCAATCGTGCAACGAGGTCGAGATCGAGTGCGTTGTCGATAGATCCCCAAAAGAGAAGCGTTGTCCGTCGGCCTGTGTTCGGACTCGGCGCCTTGTATTCGGTGACAGCCCAAGGCAGGAAGAGCGTCGGAGTGCACCACTGGCTCAGTCGATCCAGCAGCGGAGTTGAGACTGCTAGGACCGCTCCGCTTGATTGGCATGTTCGGCGCAACATCCGTGTGATGTGCCAGCGCCACGGCAGCCGACACTGCGCCTCGAAGTCATCGTTGATCAGGGTCACAATCTGCTTGCGCGAAAACACATCGGTTAGAAAGTCAAAGTCGTGATTGAAATTGATCACGATCGCATCACTTCCTACATCACACGCCCGAAGTCTCGCCCGAATCTGCGCAGACGCCCAAAGCCCATTGAGCCACGACAGCACAGGGACGACGCGCAGTTGAAAGTGAATCAGCCGCGTCGTGTTGACGAGGGTGAGCTGGTTCGACACGGTGACGATCTTGGGACCGATCCCTGTGAAGAGTGGCCTCGGCCTCTCAAAGAAGATGACCTTGTTCCCCGCATTGATCAGCAGTTGTGTCACCTGATGGCGCAGCCGCGGAGGCTCGGTCCATGGGGTGTTGGTGAACAGAATGAAGGTTGCCACCAGGTCCTCCGGTGCTTCGTCTACTGCGACCGACCTCGTCGAAACAGGTCAAGGACGCGAATCGCGACGCGGTAGAAGGGCGCCTCAGACTTGTACAAGGCATGTGAGCGCTCGGGGCGGCGCAGATATTCGTCAAGCTGCTCCCGAGTCCACCCCATCTTCTTCAAGAAGTACGCAATGTCCTCGTCAAGTGACACCTGACTTGGATACGCGATCCCGCTCACCCCAGCGAGCGCCTCGTCACGCGTCATCTGTCCAGAAATCACCAGTGTGCTCAAGTGCAATCGTCGTTTGTCCACGCCGAACTTTGTTGGAAGGATGTACCCCTGATAGAACCGCGTAAACACCGACTCATAGTGCTTGTACGGGTAGGGCTTGTAGGCAAGCCGCTTCGTGAGGACATCAACCGCCTCGAACTTGTTGTACGGCAAGTAGTCAAGAAACCACTCCCACTTGATTCCGCGGGCGATGCCATGCCACGCCGCGCCGAGCGTGCCGATCGATGGGAACGACTTGAGCGAGACTCCCTGCGAGCGGCCGAGCGCCTTGATGTTTCGTTTGTCAAACTTGTTCCACGCCCACTCTGCAGGCATGCGCATTCCCTCAGTGGCGTGATTGGTTCCAGAGAGGATGTGGCGGACGCCGCGCTTGGCTGCTTGGTGATAATTGACGGCAAGCATCGCGTTGTCGTACAGCAGTTCGACATCGATGACGTCGGCATCAAAGAAAGCCTGCATCAACGCTCGGTACTCGTTCCAGTTGATCACATGAGTATGAAGATCGACGCCGAGTCCAGACACGAGGTTGGCAATGTTGTTTTGAGCGAGTTCAGAGTTCCAACCATTATCCATGTGCACCGCGAGTGGCCGAAGCCCCAACTCAACAGCCTGCACGAGGGTCCATGAACTATCCACCCCGCCTGAGACGCCAACGATGCAGTCGTAGCGCTTGCGCCTTCCAGCACGCTTCACTTTCGCGACAAATGCCGCAAGCAGCTCGCGTTGCCGTGCCGCGTCTGGCGTAATGACGTGGCTCGCTTCTTCGATGAAGGCCGTGCAGTATGAGCAGACTCCGTTTGCATCGAAGCGGATGCCCGACGCAGTGCTGTCCATGATGCATCGGGCGCAAGTTTGGTGCTGTGGCTGTGTCATGGAGCAGGCATCAACGCTTCGAGGTCGCTTGGTCGAGGATAGGTAATGAGGACAGCACGGTGCGGTCCATAGAAGACAAAAAATGCCCCAGCGCTCACCGCGCTCGCGCCCGCAACGAGTGCCTTTCGAATGTCTTCGAGGCTCCCAACGCCTCCGACAGCGATGAGTGGGACGGGGATGGATTGGCTCGCTTCACGAATCAACGCCTCATCGACCCCATCCATCATGCCGTCGTGATCAACCGCGTTCAGCAAGATCTCTCCAGCGCCGGCATCGACCGCTTCGCGAAGCAGTGTCTGCCAGGGTCGATTGATGGTCGTGGCTGACGCTGCGCTGTAGGGCCGCAGCCCCTTGAAAAACTCTTTCTTGACATCAAGCGAGAAGAGCACGCTTTGACTGCCGAATCGATCGGCGATCTCGCGAATGACTTTCATGTCACGAAGCGCGGCTGTTTGCAGGCAGACCTTTTCAACACCCAGCGCAAAGAGCTGCCGCGCCTGCTCGACCGTTTGAACCCCTCCTCCATAACACAGCGGCATGAAACACTCGCCCGCAAACTGCTCAATCAGCGCATAATCGGGTTGGCGTCCCGCGCGACTCGCATCGATGTCGAGCACCATCAGTTCATCAACCTCTTTGTCGTTGAAGATGCGGATCGCATTGATGGGATCGCCGACATACACGGGCTTTCGAAAACGCATCGTCTTCACAAGCCCTTGGTTCTGCAGCAGCAGGCAGGGGATCACTCGGTGTTTCAGCATGGAACTTCCAGAAACCGCTTCATGAGTTGGAGCCCAAATCGATGGCTCTTCTCGGGATGAAACTGAACGCCGAAGATGTGGTCGCGGTTGAACGCTGCAGTGACGTCGCTGCCGTGGTGGGTGGTCGCCAGCACATCACTTTCGTCTCGGCACACTGCGTGATAGGAGTGCACAAAGTAAAAGCGCTGCTCGCCATCAGTCGATGCGATGAGCGGATTGGCTTTGCGCACTTGGACTGTGTTCCATCCCATGTGTGGAATCTTGATCGCCGCCGGTGGATTCGCGATGAACCGCCGCACATGTCCACCGATCCAACCAAGGCCAGGCAGCGAGCCCTCTTCGCTTGCATCACACATCAGCTGCATGCCAAGGCAGATTCCTAGGACCGGCGTGCGCTTGACCAGGACGAGTTCACCGAGTGCATCCGCCCAGCCGGCCGAGGTGAGGCTCGCCATCCCATAATCAAATGCTCCGACTCCAGCAAGAACGAGCTTGTCGAATCGCTGCAAGTCTGATGGTTGCGAGACGATCTCCGCTGACCCACCAGCCTTCTCGATGATCTTGACCACCGACAGAAAATTGCCGCAGGGCAGTGAGGGGATGCCAACTCTCATGAAAAGGTCCTGCGAACCATGATCTGCTTCAATCTCATTTCGGTGATTTCGACAGAGTGGCTTCCCACTCGCGAGTGTTTTGAAGCGCCGAAGCGATCGTATCGGATGCCCTCCGCAGCAACAGTTGTTTGAGTTCAGGATCGCACCAGTCTGCAGGTACTTGTTGATCAAGGTAGTCGGCCACGAACGCGGCGCGCCATTCTGCAGGACCAAAGTCCTTCTCATTCGTGAACGGCCTGCCAGTGCAATCCGTTGAGATGCCGATGAAGTGATCGATGGCCGTCCAGAGCGCGATACCAGTCGCGCCCGCCTCGACGCACGGCGCCACCTGATCGTCGAGAAACTCACTCCTCGAAATCACTCGGCAAAAACGAGCTCGCCCGCCAGGGGTCCAGTATGGCGAGAGTGTCGGAATCACCGGCTTTCCATTTGCCATGAGTGCAGCAAGCCCGACTTGAGCAGTCCGCCACGCACGGCCCTCGTGAACAATTGTGTTTCGCTGATCCTCTGGAAAGACCACTGGGTCGTACTTCGGATAGACCGTTGGACTGACCCAATCAAGTTCACGAACCAGCGCCGCATACGTCGCGGTCGCCCGCTCGAGGGCGGCGCGTTTCGCGTCGGCGGTCGCAGTAAACCATCCATTCTTGTCGAGCCAGTAGGGAAGCCATGGGACGCCGTAGTAA
>SYHM01000120.1 GCA_005799205.1 Planctomycetia bacterium
AACGGCCTGACGTCGATACGAAAGAGCAGATCGCCGACCTCAACCTGCTGATTGTCGACAACGGCGAGTTCGGTGACATACCCCGCTACGTTTGACGCAATTCCAACGATGTTCGCCCGCAGATATGCGTCGTCGGTACGAGGTCGAATGTCAAGTTCCCACCACGTGATGAACGACAACATCACCACGGACACAACCGACAAGATGCCGAAAAGCCTTCCGATGAGTGGGCGCATGTGCTGCGGCAGAAACCCAGTTGGTCGCGCCATGGTTGCGGTTGACTCAGAGTTGTTCGATGCGGCGCTCATGTGCGAAAGAACCCAAGCCACAGGGCGAGTGTGCAGGCGATGTAGGTACAGATGTACACCGTCACACGAGGGCCGATGAACGGCTCGATGCCCGAACGGCGGACGATCGCGCGAATGATTGCGAGCAGAACCCCTGCGGACAGAAGGCAGAGCAGCCACGCTGGGAAGAATGCGCCGTCAACACTGAGAATTGGATCACATCCCGCGAACGCCCCGAACGCAAGGGTTGCAATGAGAGTGGATCGGCGCGTACGCATCGTGCGAAGAGTAACGCACGTGTTAGCCTTGGGGGATGCACCGAGGCATCTGCGCACCGCTGACACTTGTCGCCGCGAGCGCGAGCGTCTCGATGAGCGGCTGTGTGATGGACGGACCATTCGTCGCACGCGATGTCGATGCACTTGTCTCGAAGGACGCGGCATCAGCGTGGGCGCCGAGCGGCACTGCTCCCCAACAGACGCCACTTGCGGTGCCCGTCAGCCTCGCGGCAGCACCATCGACAACGCTCACGCTCGAGTCGGCACGGGGAACGCCTGATGCGACGCCAAACGAATCGCGCCTCTCACTGCCGCAGTGTGTCGATCGGGCGTTGTCCAACAGCCCCGTCACCCGCGCAGCATGGGAGTCGGCTCGTGCGACTGCCGCGACCGTTGGTATCGCGGATGCTGCGTACATGCCAGACATTTTCTTTACTGGTTCAGTCGGTCCTGAGCAAGACATCCTGGGGCCGATTCGAAACCAACAGACGCTTGGTCTTGCCGCGATCGGGTTGAACTGGGTGCTGATGGATTTCGGACGCCGCGACGCCGACAGCGCACGTGCGCGCGCTCAGATGATTGGAGCCAACTACACATTCAATCGCGCGATGCAGCAGTTGGTGTACGAGGTGCAGCGTGCATACTTCAGCCTCGATGCGACGCTGTCGCTGCGCGATGCGGCAAACGACAACGTCGAAACGGCTCGCAAGCAACTCGAGGCCACTGAAGATCGAATGAATGTGGGACTCGCGACGCGACCCGAGGTGCTGCAGGCGAGGCAACAGATGCTGCAGGCAAACTTCGACCTCGAAGACGCCAAAGCCGCAGTCTATGGATCGCACGCACGGCTCTCCGTCGCGATGGGCTCGACTGCACAATCGCCCTGCGACATCGTTCGACTCGATGCGCTGCCACTGCCAGAGAACCTCACCACAGCAATCAACCAGTCGATTTCGCTCGCCCTCACGCAGCGACCAGACATCGCCGCTGCTCTCGCGCTCGTGCGCGCTCGAGAAGAGAGCGTCAAACGAGCAGAAGCGGACTTCCTACCGGTCATATCGTTCGAAGGATTTGGCGGGATGTCGAGCCAGAGTTACCAGGTGCAGGTTGCTCCGCAGAATTTGCACAACGATGGATCAAGCACCTTCGGCACGTATGCAGCAAAACTCACAGCAAACTGGCTGATTTTCGACGGATATGAGCGGGCGCATGCGCTCCAGCGAGCACGCAGCGAAGTACGTGCGGCGCAGGCGGCGCTCGAGAGCCTTCGCCTGCAAACCACGAGCGAAGTCTGGACAGGCTTCTTCGAGTTTCTTGCCGCACAGAAGCGATTCGACGCGGGGATCGCACTTCTCACCGCATCGCAGGACTCATATGAGAGTGTCTACCAGAGCTACCTCAATGGGCTCGCGACGATCAATGACCTGCTCCAAGCAGAAACAGATCTCTTTGACTCTCGGTTTGAGCTCATCAAGTCGCGAGCGCAGTTGCTCACCGCAAGCGCGACCTTCGTCTTTGCTCTGGGGGCGTGAGTCGACGCGCCTTGTGGTCGCATGGCTACCGCAGCTTCAAACTCACGAGCGCAACCATCGTGAGCACGACCGTGATGAGCCAGAAGCGCACGACGACTTGTTGCTCTTTCCACCCACCAAGGTGAAAGTGATGATGAATGGGGGTACATCGAAAGATGCGCCGGCCCTCGCCATACTTCCTTCGCGTCCACTTAAACCATGAAACCTGCGCCATCACGCTGCCCATCTCAAGAAAGAAGACGCCACCGATCAGTATCAGGAGCAGTTCCTGGCGGACCGCAAGCGCCATGTACGCGAGCAGCCCCCCTAGTGCGAGGCTGCCGGTATCACCCATGAAGACACGCGCCGGCGAACAGTTGAACCAGAGAAACCCAAGGCATGCCCCCGCCATTGCGCCGGCCATCACCATGAGTTCGGCGGTCCCCGCAACGCTCGGAACCATCAGAAAGTACGCAGCGCGCGGGCTTCCACCGATCCAGACAAGCGCCATCATCGCGAGGCTCGCGATGATCAATGTTCCGGTTGCGAGCCCATCCATCCCGTCGGTGATGTTGACCGCGTTCGAAACCCCTGCGATCCAGAGCATCGCAAGCAGCGTAAAGAGCCCGACACCCAGCACGATGACCCCACTCGAAATCGCTGGGGGCTGAATGAGCGCTTCAATCGACGGTGTCGGTACATAGGTTCTCTGGAACGGCAAGTTAAGGACATGTGCATCGTGCATCCCGCTCGCGCGGTAGAGAAAAAACCCGACGAGCGCCCCAAGTCCGAGTTGAAACAGAAGTTTTTCCCACGCGACGAGCCCGTCCCGCGTGCCTGGTGCACGTCGACTCTGCGTGAGTTTCAGCCAGTCGTCGAATCCCCCAAGCACAGCCAGCCAGACAATCACGACGACTCCAAGCTGGACATAACGATTGTGGAGGACATCTGCAAGCAGCACCGTGCTCGTGAGCAGTGCGCCCAAGATGATGACTCCGCCCATCGTCGGCGTGCCAGCGCGACTTTGCATCAGTTGATTCACACTGTCGTTTCCGAATTCAGGCGTGTCACCGATCTTGCGGCCGGCGAGCCATCGAATCACACGCGGACCGAACCAGAGCACGAGCGCAAACGAGAGAAGCGATGCGATGAGTGCGCGAAACTCGAGTTGGTACATGACCATCACGAGCCAACCGAGCCCCCGATCGTCGAGCCAACTCTGTGCAGCAACCGTGAGGTTGTAAAGCATTAGGCTGCCAGTCGCTCGTGCAGAGAGGCGAGCAGTCGTTCGAGCGCAGCGCCGCGCGATCCCTTGAGGAGGATCGCATCACCGGCTGAGAATTCACAGACGACGCGGCTGATTCCCTGGGGATTCAGTTCGGCGACCTGCACCACTTTGCACCCTCCCACGCTGCGGCAAGCCTCAGCGGCGTGCGCGGCGAGTGGACCTACAAAGATCGCGACTTCTGGAGGAGTTCCCCCAACACCCCGAGCGACCGCACGCCCAATCTCTTGGTGCAGTGACGCGGCATCCCCCCCGAGTTCAAGCATGTCGCCGAGCACGACGACGCGCCGCTGCGTCGTGCCGACCAACTCGGTGAATGTTGAGAGCGCTGCGAGCATCGCCTCTGGATTGGCGTTGTACGCATCGTTGAAGATTGTGAGATCGCCAAACTGCTGACGAACGAATCGCATCTCTGTGGCGCGCACGCTTGAGAGTCCCCGCGAGATCTGCTCGTCGCTGAGTCCACTGTCGATGCCGATGGCGATGGCCGCGAGCGCGTTGATTGCGTTGTGCGATCCCTCGAGCGCGAGATCAACCTCGAAGTGACGGCCGCACGCTTCAATGGCGAGGCGCTGCCCGCCTCCCGGCCGCGCCGTTCTTGCTCGAAGCCGCACATGGTTCATCGGTCCTTCGCCAAATCGAACCACCCGCACTCCTTCTGGAAGCGACCCTTCGAGCGCGGCGTCAAGGAGAGAATTGTCGCCGCGAACAACAGCGAGACCGCCTTGGCCGAGTGATGACACAAGGGCGAACTTCTCTCGCATGATTGCGTCGACCGATCCGAGCCCTTCGAGATGCGCGCGACCAACCATTGTGACAACGGCGACATCTGGTTTCGCAAGATCAGCAAGCGTCGCGATCTCGCCAGGAGCATTCATTCCGATCTCGGCGAGCAAGTAGTGATCTCCGCGACGTCCACCGCAGAGTGTGATGGGAACGCCGATGTCATTGTTAAAACTCTTTGGACTCGCCGACCCCTGAAACGCCGTGGCAAGCACCCCTTCGATCAGTCGTCGCGTGGTGGTCTTTCCCGCGCTGCCAGTGATCGCGATGACACGTGTTCCTTCGAGCATCTGACGCCACGCGCTCGCCGCAGCCTGGAGCGCCAGTCGCGTCTGTGCGACTTCGAGCACTGCGCACGCACTCGGAGTCGTGAGCCGAACTCGGCGCCACTTCGATTCCTCAACAACGAGGATGCGTGCGCCTGCTCGTACAGCTTCTAGAAGATGATCATGTGCGTCATGCCGCTCACCATGCAGTGCGAAGAAGACTCGCTCCGAAAGATCACATCGTGTGTCGGTGCCAACTCCTCGAGTCGGCCGCGATGACGACGGCGCGACAGCCCACCGCCCATCGACGGCCTTCCGCAACTCCTCGGGTGTCATGAACGCGCGGTCGGTGCACACAAACTCACAACTCATGTTGAAACTCCTTGCATGGACGTTGCCGCGACCGAGTCGAGCGCGCGGCGCGCTTCGACGCGATCGTCGAATGGAAACTTTTCTCTCCCGATGAGCTGATAGTCCTCGTGCCCCTTGCCAGCGATGAGCACAAGGTCGCCTGGGTGCGCGAGTGCGATCGCGCGACGAATCGCGACAGCCCGGTCGCAGTGGCGCTCGACCGTCGCGCTGCAAGGCGTCGGAAATCCCGCGCAGATATCGTCGAGAATCGCATCAGGTGATTCTGTTCGCGGGTTGTCGCTTGTGACAATGACGAAGTCGGCATGGGTCGCAGCCGTGCGCGCCATGCGAGGACGTTTGGTCCGGTCGCGGTCGCCACCGCACCCAAAGACGACAATCAGCCGACCCTCGCCAACAACTGGCCGCACGGCGGTGAGCACATTGAGCAGCGCGTCGTCCGTGTGCGCGTAATCGACGAGGACCGCAAAGGGATCGCCCTGTGCCGTGACTGGCTCGAGACGCCCAGGCGGAGGGAGCGCACCCGCAAGCCCTCGCTCGAGCGCGCTTCGTTCGACGCCAACGCTCCACGCTGCAGCGGCAGCCTGCAGCGAGTTCATCGCGTTGTGGGTGCCAATGGCTGGAAGGTCCGCGCTGAACTCGCCCCATGGTCCACGCAGTCGCACCTGCATCCCCCAGAGCGTCACCCGTGCCACCTCTGCGAAGCAGTCTGCACTTGAATCGCGCGTACTGCATCGAAGGACCCCCGCCGCGCATCCATCAACCATGCGTGCGTGTGCCGGATCATCGCAGTTGACCACTGCGCGGCTTCCGACCGCGAGTGAGCGAAAGAGCCGCGCCTTCGCAGCGGCATATTCATCGATCGTCTTGTGGTAGTCGAGGTGATCTCCGGTGAGATTCGTGAAGACGCCAACTGCAAATGGGATCCCGTCGACTCGGCCCTGATGAAGCGCATGGCTCGACACTTCCATGACTGCGCATTGACAGGTGTTGCGCACCATGCGCGAAAACACCGCAGCGAGTTCGCAGCCTCCAGGAGTCGTCAGCGCCGCTGGCTCGCGCATCGCTCCGTCGTCGGTGAACACCGTTCCCAGCAGCCCACACGCCGCCCCAGACTCCCGAATGAGGTGGTGGGTGAGAAACGCCGTCGTGGTCTTTCCGTTGGTCCCTGTGATGCCGATGGTGCGCAAGGCGCGGGATGGGTAGCCGTGAAACGACTGTGCGAGTGCAAGCGATGCGCGCGCTGCATCGGTCGCAACAAGGATCGAGACATCGCGGCCCGCTCGACCGCACTGTGCGATCACCTCGTCACGATCGGCACGTGCGTCCACGCACAGCGCGACGGCCCCGCGCGCAAGCGCATCGGCGATGAACTGCGTGCCATCCCCAGTCGTCCCGGGGCGAGCAACAAAGAGCGTTGCGGGTGCGACCTGACGCGAGTCATCCGCGACAGCAAGCACTGTCGGATCAGTCGATCGCAGGACCGAAACGCCGTCCACATTGGCGATGAGATGAGACAACTTCATGCGCGATTCCGCCCCTCAGTATCGGCATATCAGCGCTCAGTGCTTCAAGGCTGCAGCAGCATTGCGTCGCCAAATGAGTAGAAGCGGTAGCGCTCTTGCTGAGCGATCGCGTACAGCTCTTTGAGTTGCTCAAGTCCGACGAGCGCGCCGACGAGCGCGAGCAGGGTTGAGCGCGGCAAATGGAAGTTCGTGAGGAGCCGGCGGGTCCACTGAAACTCGAATCCGGGAGCGATCAAGATGTTGGTTGGAAAGTCCATCACCGGCGCGCGAGGAGTCCCCGCGGCGACCATTGCCCCAGCGGCTGCAACGATCTGTGGCGGCAATGGCCTCGGAAGGCTCTCGAGCAACCGCACAGAAGTCGTTCCTATAACGAGAGATACATCTCGATTGAGCGTCGAAAGCGCGACAACCCCCTCGGCGCTGATGCGGCATCGTTCGTGATGCATCGGGTGATCTGAAAGCAGTTCCGCTTCGACTGGCCGAAAGGTCCCCCGTCCAACCTGCAGCTCAACGCTGACCCGGTCGACCCCTGCTGCATCGATTCGCTCGAGCAGCCCGTCCGTGAAGTGAAGGCCAGCGGTTGGCGCGGCGCAGCTCGGAAGATCACTCTGGCGGGCGAAACGCGTCTGGTAGCGCACCCGGTCGAGTTCATCGCAAGGTTCACCGATCCCCATTGCACGCCTCGATTGCACGATGTACGGA
>SYHM01000121.1 GCA_005799205.1 Planctomycetia bacterium
CGCGAGCGCACTGCTCGGCAACTTTCCTCCGCCAACCGCCTCATATCCAAAATTTGTAATGTGGTGTTTCTTGAGTGTTTCATTCACTGCAAGGGCGAGTGACTCCGATGTATGAGCCTCGTCGTCAGGAATCTCAGCATTGCCAAATGCGATCGCCGCGCGCTCGACATCACGGCTCAGTGGAGCGCGCCTCGCCTCTCCGCGCTCGAGCAGACTCTGCAAACGCGATGCCTCCCGCGACCACTCCCTCGCGTAGCTCCAGCAGTAGTCCTCGATGAACAGATAGAGCACACAAACGCCACAAGCCGCGAGTGCCAACCGACCAAGCGGCGGCAGTTGTTGAATGCGTGTCAGTAGGACTCCGTTCGATGCCACTACTTCGCCCTCGCTTGGTCAAGCAGTTTATAAAACTCTGCCTTAAGACGCGCCTCATCCGCTTCGCTCAGCGCAAGCGATCCCCGCGCGCGCGACACCTTTCCGAGTGCCTCGCGCGCTTCAGTCGGCGTCATTGCAGCGATCTGTTGATCAGTCAGTGGATCGGGGATCGTCACGGCGGATGACTCGCCAGCGCCACTCCCTCGTCGTGCGGCGTCAGGAGCCGCTGATCCGCCGGCGGTTCCGCGGCGGCGCACTGCTCGAGGATCGCTCGCGGCCGCCTGGGCTGTCTCCACTGCGCTCGCTGCACCCTCACTCGTCCCCGCAACCTTGACAGATTCTGAGGTTGGATCGGTTACCACTGTGGCTTGCGAAGATGCTTGTCCGCCTTCGTCACCACTCATGTCACTTGCCGCTTCGGTCGAGGTTCGTGTGGCGGGGCCACTCATGTCGACAACCCCGTATCGACGATCTCGCAGCGTGCGTCGTGCGAAGTCCTGGGTCTCAGGATAATTGGGCACAAGCGTTGCTCCAGCAACGGCCGCACTCATACTGAATTTGATTACGCCGTTCGCATTGGGCGCGTCCCAGTTCTTTTCGATGCGATCGAAGACGCGCGACTCGCGCATCTGTCGTTCCATCAGCAGGATCGCATCCGACGCGCCGTTGCCACCTTGTGGTTTCGCACTTCCTTCAAGCTTCAGCGGTGATCCGTGGCTCAGCGTGATGGACTCAATCTCGATTCCTTCGGGAGTCGTCGAAGCGATGTCGCCGAGCAACTTACTCATCGGCCACGCGTACTTTTCATACTCTCGGAACATCGCGATCTGCTGATCGGAGCGCTGAAGTGTTCGTTCGAAGGCTTCTGAGTCGGGCAGTAGCCAGCGCAAGTAGGCCATTCGTCCTCCCGCGATGGCGGGTGGCACGATCGCTGCAACGAGGACCGCTGCTGCCACGAGGCGCGCCGCCACTTTGGGTTGGCTCGCGCGTGATGCGAGCCTCGCAATCACTCCCAGAGCAGCCTCTCGCGCGTTCGCTTGTAACGAGCAGATTCCGGCAAGCGGTCCTGTGAGGGCGATCGCTGTTGCGAGCAGAATGCCATTCGCCTTCCACCAGGCCTCGTCGTTGCTGGTGCCCTTTGCGAGCGAGCGAAACGTTGAGAGTTCGCTCACGAGGGGAGCGATGAGTCCATCCGTCTGCTGCTCGAGTGCGCGTCGAAGTGCCGCAAGAAGCGGTTCGATTGATGCATCAGGGACATCCGCAAGCAGCAGCGTCTCACCCGTAATGCGTACCACCGCGGCCTTCCATTCACTCTCGTCAGCACCTTCGTCACGCAACGTGCGAAAGGCACTGTGGATTCCATCTGAGTACGCGATCGAAATCGATCCAGTCGACCGTTGGAGATAGAGCGTGAATGCCTCGTGTGCACCAGCCTTGAGTGATCCGCTCACGAGCGCAGCCAACGCGGCAATCGGAGGAGCGAAGCTCGGGCGGTGAGCAGTTAGGAAGGCGGTTGGAAGTTCAGGTCCGCGGCTCGCGAGTGGCCACTCAACGAGCAACGCAGATCGCGGCCGGTCAGGATCACTGGTCGGAACCAGCGAGGCGTTCGTGCGCCACCGGGCAGCTCCTCCAAGAAGCAAGTTCTCGACCTGCAATCGAAGTGCCATTTCAAGCTGATCAGTCGAGGCCGATGGCATCGTGACGGTTCGGCAGATGACATCGCACCCAGCGAGCATGATCACAGTGCGGGAAGCCAGATTCTTCTCAATCCACGAAGCGGCGTCTCCTAGGCTCGTTTCGCCAGTGAACGACTCGGTGTCGATCAACTCTGGGCGGTCCTGTGCGGTTGAGACGCAGATCGCATGACACCCGGTCACGCCCTGCCCACTTGAGGCGATCGACAGCACCACCGCGCGCGAGGGGTCGGCGATTGCTGCGGTCTGGCGGCTCTTCTTGGCGGGTTTCATGGTTCTCGGTACATCAGAATCTGAGCAGGCAGCGTCGAACGATCCACAGTGACGACCATTTCCGATTCCCCTCCCACGGTCGTGGACCGACCACGACTTGAGATCGTGAAGACGAAACTCTGGACATCGAGCTGCTTGGCAAGTGGCAAGAGAATCGTCGGAGTGAAGCCTGGGATATCTAACACAGCTGAGAGCGAAGTCAGCCCAGATGGCTTTGCATCGCGCCGAGCAAGCAGGCTATCGACAAGCTTCGGATTGAGGTCGAAGACCTCACGCAGGACTTCGCCTGAAACGGTGTTGACATTGATTTTCCCAGGCCCTGGCCTCTTGAATTCGGTCGTCGTGCACTCATTCAAGACACGCCCTTTCGCTGCGCTGTCGAGATCCCCTGGCGCCGCTTGCGAGACGCCTCCGGTTGAGGTGCTCCGACCTCCACTCGAGCGCCCGGTAGTGCCTCCACTCGTGCCGCCCGTCGATCCCTTGCTTCCGGTCCGGCCGGTTGACGATCCTCCCGTTCCAGAACCTCCGGTCCCTGATCCTCCGGCTGCGCCTGCGCCGCTCGAGCCTCCAGAACTCAATGTTGAGAGGGGCACCGTCAACAGTTGCTCCAACTTTGCGTTGGGAGTCTTTGCATACGCCAAGAGCGCGCTCGCTTGGGGAGCCGTGATGCCGGTCCGCTCGATGACCTCTTCCGCTGTGGCTGTCGTGAGATTCAACCGCGGAAGTCCACTCGGTGCCATGGCTGATGAACGCGAGAGTGCGGTGAGGATTCCAGACCATCCCATGTCAAGCAGCCCATCGGCTTTGTCATCGGGCCAGGTCTGATCGCCGTCGTCTTCATTCGAGTTGATGCGCCCGTCGAGATTCCAGTCCTCTCCGCGCGTGTACTCGGGCCAGACACCCGCCACCAACTCGAGTTCGGCAAAGCTCCGAAAATTTGCATTGCGAGGCTCATACGACTTCCCGCGGTTCTGATAGTGCGACTTTTCAGCACCTAACATTCCAGCGTCCTCATTCGAATCGCGCCAATCAGTGATGGCTCCAACGACATCGGGAGTCATCGCGCGAATGTTCATGAGTTCGCCAGAGAGCAAGTTGATGTTCGCCTTGCTGTGTTCATCGAGTGGGCCCGCCCACTCGCGCCCATCAAGAAAGTGCCTGATGTCGAATGAACCCGTTTCGAGTTCTGCGTACGAATTGTCCTCAAGATCACGGATCATCGCGAGCGCATCTTCAGGGTCTGGATTGTCCGTGTGGTACTCCATGATCGCGATCATCGTCTCGACGCCAGCGCGTGCCGCCCAGCGTGCCTGGACTCGTGCGATGGCGTCACTGCCCAGAACTGCCTGTCGGAACGAAGAGATCTGCACGCCTGCGACAATCGCTGCTCCAATCGACACCGCCCACAACACAATGACGAGCACTGATCCACGGCGCGCGTGACACTCTGCACAGTGGATGGCGCGGCTCAATTCTGAGATCCTCCAGTTGAAGGACCAGCTGGCCGCCCAGCGCCGCCGGCACCTCTCGAACCCGCGCCTCCGGGACCACCTGTGCCCCCTCGGCTGCCACCTCGACCGCCACCACGGCCACCACTCATTGGTCGACCACCGGGTCCCCCAGTCGGTCCTGCCGCACCTCCGCCCCCTCCGATATCGGCTGGTGGTACTCCCGCCGTGGGATCTGCCGCTGCGGGAGCAGCTCCGCCATCTGCTGAACTCGGATCGCTTGACAAAGCAGCCCCAGGATCGCCTTCTTCAGGAAGCGGCTCCTCGTACGGAGGAACGACGCGATCAATTGGGACGATCGTTCGCAGGCTCATCAAGTCACCAGTGTGTTCGTACAGGTCTTGTCCAGATGCGTCTCCACCCGCAGAGACAGTGACCCGAACTGCCCACGGAAGGCCGTTGATGTCGGAGTCCCAATTGTCGTACCAACTGGTGCCGTCGTATGCCTCAAAATTGATCCCGATGATGCCCTCCATGACCGGATCGGCGTGGCCGCCGCCCAGTTCATTGCTGTCAGGAACGGCATCCGAACGAACCCACAACGTGCTGTCACTCTCATCCTCCTCAACGCGCATTTGGATCTCGTGTTCGAGTCCATCTCCTTCGTAGGTCTTCTCACGAACAGGCGAGAGTTTGGTGATGTATGCGAGGAAGTCGTCGCGTTCGAGTTCGCCAGCGGGGGTGTCCGCCTTGCGATCGGTGATGAGCAATCGCGTGTTGACCAAATCGTCGCTTCGAATGACCTCTTGAATCTCACGGCGCACGCGATCGAGTGCAGCGTTTGCGCGAAGATGTGCACTCAGCCGCACCTTGCAGGTTTCTCGTGCGCGCGCGAGCTGGCTCAGTGAAGTTCCAAGCGTCGCGACGACGATCACCGCAATGATTCCCGCGATGATGAGTTCGACGAGTGTGAACCCACGAGGGGTGTAACGCGGCTCACTTCGCAGCATCGGCTTCTCCCTCCTTCGCATCGAAGTGCGCTTGTCGATCAAACGCTTCGGAAGGCTGTCGTTCTGGATTCGGTTCGTCACCAAGTCGAAGCGCAACCCGCGTCGCGCAGCGAAACTCCCGCCCAACTGGGTCGCGAACAATCGCCACAACATCACACGGCGCGCCTGGCTCTGCCTTGTCGATGTCGACCTGATACTCGAAGTCATCCCACGGGGGATCACAGTTCCCAGTGAGATTGTGCAACTTCGGCCACTCCTCTGGTCCATCGACGACAACGCTTGCGAGCAGTTCGTCGAGAAGGGCGGCAGCCATCACAGCCCGCTCGCCGCGCTGCTGATCCATGAGCGCGCGGGCTGCGAGTGAGACGATCGAGCCCAATCCGATCGCCAAAATAATGCCAGCGATCACAACCTCCATGAGCGCAAATGCTCGGGGTGCACGAGTCACCATTGCTCGCTCCGACTGCCGTACTCATCGAGATTCTGCGATTCGCGCACTCGGATCGTCGAGTTGCCTGAGTCAATCCGAATGGGTGTCACCGAGTTCGAGTCAAGCCGCACGACTGTGTCGATGACGTCCGAAACGAGATGCATTTCGATCGTGGGTCGACCCCCACCTGGAACGGTGGCAATCATCCAGTCGGTCCCCGAAACATCCAGTCCGTCGATCGAGAGGTCTGCGAGTTCCATGCCAGATGGAAGTTCAACTGGTACGACGCGCGGATCAGCGACCCACTCAAACTTGGCGTGGTCTCCATCTCCTGACGATGCGGTTGGATCTCGATCCGCCACGAGGAGCGTGATCCACTGCGTGTCGGGATCCTGCCAGAGCGCAATCTGCTGAGGTGAAGTCGCATCGCGGAAGGCGTACATCGAGAGTAGATCAACCAGCCTTGAGACTGCGCTGTCATGTTCCGCATTGACAGTCCTGGTCATCCGCGGCACGATGATCGCGCTCAGAATCGCCAAAACCGCGACTGCGATGATGACTTCGATCAGGGTGAATGCGCGCCGCGCCACGCGCACTACTTTCTGCCGTTGACGATGTCTTTGTTTTCAAGCTCGCCGCCTGGCTGACCGTCGGCGCCATACGACATCACGTCGAAGTCGAAGTTCGCAACGCCTGGCACGACGAGCACATACGCATTTCCCCACGGATCGAGCAGGTCTGATTTGCTTCCCAGCAGGGGGTCGTCGCCTTCTGTCAAGACCTCGAGATCGAAGTCCTCTGGACAGCGGCTCATTCCCGCCTCGGTCATATAGAGGCGCACCTGATTCGCAAGCGCGGCCGCTTCTGTTTGCGCTCGCTTGTCCTTCGCGCTTCCGATGAACCGTGTGAGTCGTGGCACGAAGATGGCCGCCATGAGTGCGACGATCGTCACCGCGATGATGACTTCGATCAGTGTGAATCCGCGCTGTGACGATCTGGCGCGTCGAGAAACCGATGCATGAGGGGTACGTGAGGAGAATGACATAAGTGCCTCAGTTCAGCCGCCGATAGCGGCCTGGAGTTGGAGAAGTGGAAGGAGAATTCCGAGCAGGACAAACCCAGCAACCGCGCCCATCACAATGAGCAGGATGGGCGGCAGCGCCTTCGTAAAGACCTTGAGTGATTGATTGACCTGACGGTCGAATGCAGTGGCTGCGTGCATCAACATGACTTCGAGGCGGCCTGACCTCTCGCCAATGTTCACGATCTGAATGAGGAGTGGCGGAAAGAATCCACACCTCTCGAGGGGATCAGCGAGCGATGAGCCAGTCGTGACGCGCTCTTGCACCTCGTCAATGGCGGCAACCATTGCGGCATTTCCAAGTGTGTCTCTCACGACGCGCAGTGCTTGCAGAATTGGAATTCCTGCAGACACCAAGGTTCCTAGCGTGCGCGTGAAGCGGGCCACTGCGACGTCCCTGAGGAGCTGCCCAAGAATCGGGAGGCGAAGCAGCGTCAAGTCGACCAACATTCGATTGTTCGGCTGCGCGATCCACCGACGCCAGAGGATGACATTTCCAACGATGGCGATGATGATCGCCCACCACCACATCGTGATAAACGCTGCGATTCCAAGGAGCACACGTGTCGGAAGGGGCAGCACCATTCCGGGCTGACCAGTGATCGGTGCCATCAGTCGCGGCAACACAAACGTGACGAGCACCACCACGCTTACTGAAATGAGCCCAGCGACAATCATGGGATACACAGTGGCTCCCACGACCTCTCGCTTCAGTTCGACAGATCGATCAAGCAAATCAGCGAGTTGATGCAAAACTTCAGCGTTTCGTCCCGATGCATCGGCTGCCCGAAACATGCCCACCGTCATGTCGTCGAAGGGCATTCCATACTCCTTCGCAGCCTGATGCAAAGGTACGCCTGCTTCAACCCGATCGATGAGAAAATCAAGAATCATCGGCAGGGACTTGCCAGCCGCCTGTCTGCGAACAGTTCGAAGCGATTGCATGAGTGGCAATCCTGCTTCGAGGGCGGTGGCGAGTTCGCGAATAAAACTCGTCAACTCAGTTCTCGAAATCGATCGGCGGGTCGGTCCCTTGCGCGCTGCGCTGACAGGCTTCGCTATGCCCGTCGCGCCGCGGCGCGATGCCGCAGTCGTCGCGACTTGGCGCGACGAGGCGTCTTCGAGCGTTGTCGCAACGATTCCCTGTTGTGCCAGCAGTCGAAGCGCCTCCCCTCGATCGCTCGCCTGAATCGTTCCGCCGCTTGCTGCGCCGCCGATACCTTGGTACTGGAAGGTGATCATCGTCGTGCTCAGTGTCGTGCGTCGTCCACATCCTGCGTTGCTCGCAGGACCTCTGAGACAGTCGTTGCGCCAGATTGGGCCTTCAGCATGCCGTCCTGACGCATGTTCAAAAACTCTTCATCGACGAGGTCTTTGAGATCACTCAGTGAGAGGTTCTTCGTGATCCCCTGACGAAGGGATGAGTTCATTCGCACGAGTTCGAAGAAACCGAGTCGAGATCTGAATCCAGACTTGTTGCACTCGTCGCACCCGACCGCCTTCCACTCGCGCCCCTGGAATGCCGCGATCTCGGCCGGAGCAAGCCGTACTCTTGTTTCGTCTGAGAGTGGCACTTCGCTTCGGCAGTGCGAGCAGAGGCGTCGACCTAGGCGCTGCGCGAGAAGTCCCTCAAGCACGCTCGCGACGAGAAACGGTTCTGCTCCCATGTCCACCAATCGACCGATACTCGAGATCGCATCGTTGGTATGCAGCGTTGAGAGAATCAAATGCCCAGTGAGTGCCGACCGAATTGCAATATCGACGGTTTCGTTGTCGCGAATCTCGCCCACGAGAACGACATCGGGGTCTTGTCGCAAAATCGCCCGCAAGCCGATTGAAAAAGTGAGTCCGCGCTTTGGATTCACCGGTATCTGATTGACACCGCTGAGTTCGTACTCGACAGGGTCTTCAATTGTGATGATCTTCTTGCGAGGGTCGTACAGCTTGCTGAGCGCTGCATAGAGTGTGGTTGTCTTTCCAGATCCCGTGGGACCCGTCACCAGCAGCAATCCGTGCGGTTTCTCGATCAATCGGTCCATCGTGTCGCGATGCGATTGACTCATTCCCAGACTCTGCAAATCGAGAGGCAGGCTGCTCTTGTCGAGGATGCGCATCACAACGCTCTCGCCGTAAATCGTTGGGACGGTCGAGACGCGAAGGTCGACCTTGCGTCCTTCGAATCGAAGCGTGATGTGTCCATCCTGCGGCACGTACCGCTCCGCGATATTCATCATCGCCATGATCTTCACGCGGCCGATGAGTGCAGCCTGCAAGTGTTTCGGAGGCGGAGGTTGCTCAATGAGCACGCCATCGACTCGGTACTTGATCTTGAGGTCATTCTCAAATGGCTCGATGTGAATGTCGCTCGCGCGGCCTTGAATTGCCTCAAGGATGAACAAGTTGACGAGGTTGATGAGCGTTGGCTGCTCGGCCATTCGGTGCACGTCGGCCGCTTCGATCGCGTCGACGTTGTGCACCGTCTCATCCGCTGATGCCTCCGCATTACCAGCGAGTGACTCGGCAATTCTTGCAGCGGTCGTGCCATAGGCCCGTCGCATCAACTCACCGAATGCGTCTGGTTCGACGCCAGTTCGACTGACAGGCAGTCGCGCGATGGTGGCGATCTCATCTGCCGCCCCAACATCAAGCGGGTTGAACATCGCGACGAGGAGTCGGCCGCGCTCGATCCTCATTGGAACCGCCCGCACACGGACAGCGACTTCCGCTGTGAGCAGTGCGATTGCCTCAGGATCGGTCTCGGGTGGTTTCTCGAGCCAGTCAATTCCAAGAATTCGGCAGCGCTCGCGCACCTTCGCTGACTCTGCTTCGGTCGACGCGGGAGTCAGATCAGTCGCCTTGCCGCCGATCTGCAATTGGCTGCTCGGAGTCATCGCTTACTCAATGCCCCGAGGAGCGCCGCCTGCGGGAGCACTCGAGCGGCCACCGCCTTGGCGAGAGACAGGCCGCTTGGCATCCTTTGCATCTCCTGCCGCTGTCGGCGCAGCACCTGAATTGAGCGTTGGGGTATCGCTGTCGGCTTTTCCAGGAGTCATCGGCCGCATTGCGTCGCTCGCGAACTTGGCAGCACCGGGCAGGTGCGCTGCGAGGTCAGGGCCGACGATTGCAATGATGTCCGCGCGAACCTTCTCGTTCATTTCGTCTCGTTCCTCATGCAGTGGTTTGTAGGGATCACTCGATGGTTTCGCTGCGCTTGGTGATCCCTGATTCATTCGCCGCCGTGTCTCTTCAGACTGCTTCTTCGGTTCTTCGATGCGGTGCGCGGCAGCAAGGCGAAGCTCGAGGTCGTGGTAGTTCTGGAGGTAGGTGGCTTCGAGCGCCTTCAGCTGTTCGAGTTGACTCTCGGAGAGCCCAGGCAATTCGCGGGCTGCGGCGAACAAAGGAATCACCGGACTTGGCCGAAAGACAGATGGAAACGCTGCTGCCAGTGCCCGCGCACGAAACACCTCTCCAGAGGGACTTCCGTAGGCCGAGGCCAACAGCTCGATTGAGCGCTCCTGGAGGTCACGCAGAGCGACTCGCTTCGCCACGATCAACTCAAGTTGGCTGAGCCCAGTCGCGAAGTCCTGCGCCACCATTGCGTCCTTGATTTTCTCCTGCGAGGTCGCCATCTGTTCAGCGCGCGCAACGAGGGCCGCATCGAGCTCAACCTCATATTGCTCTAGTACGCCCTTTGCAGCGAGCATGGTGTCAGGAGCAACTTCGCAGTCCCTTGAGATTTGTCGCAAGTCCAAGCTCTCGCCGCCAAGCACTCCTCGTGGCAATTCCTTCTCACGCCGCATGGCGCGCTCGAGCTGTGGCCACCGTCCTTGCTGTTCATCGCTTAGGACTGACCGGAGATTGTCCACGAAACGCTGCTTCAGCCTCGCCTTCTCATGTGACCACTCGTTGATCGGCTGCATGATCACTGCGATTGCACCCTGTTCGCCAGCTGCGAGAATCTGGTCCTTCATCCCTTTCATTCGATCACGAAGTCCATCAACCCCCACTGTGAAGTCTGCGGTGTAGTCGCCAAGCAAACTTTCAACGGTAGGTTGTTGCCACTCTTCGAGTGCGAGGTGGTCGATGAAGAGGGTCATGTCACGCTTGAGATAGTCAGGCTGAAACGCCTCAACAAATCCCGCTTGCAATCCCATCTGTGCACGGGCTGGAAACGCGCAACACAGCACGGTTGCGACGGTGGCGACGATCGATGCACGGAAGAACGAAAATCGTGTCATTGCTGAGTCCTTTGAGAGAAAGTTGCGAGCGGGGATTGAACGCCCCGTGTGTGTGTTTATGACAGATTCTGCCAAGCCAAGCGGATTGGCGCCTGTATGAAAGTCCTATAACTATCTGCTGTGTCTATCTAGGTTCCCACCGAGACCCCCGAGATGGTTCGTTGCTCGATGCGCTTCTGCGAAGTCGTCATCACGATGCGGTCGACGAAGATGCCTGGAGTGTGAATCAGGTCGCCGTCGAGGTCGCCCGTCGGAACGAGTTCTTCCACCTCGGCAACACAGATCTTTCCGCAGGTTGCGACCATTGGATTGAAGTTCCTTGCGGTCTTTCGATAGATCAAGTTGCCAAAATGGTCACCCTTCCAGGCCTTGACCAGTGAGACATCGGCACAGATCGCCCGCTCAAGCACATACGTCTCTCCATCAAAGACCTCATGGGGCTTGCCTTCGGCAACCACGGTTCCAACGCCAGTTCGTGTGTAGAAGGCGGGAATTCCAGCACCTCCTGCGCGCAGTCGTTCGGCCAGCGTGCCTTGCGGGGTGAACTCAAGTTCGAGCTCTCCCGCCATGAATTGGCGCTCAAACTCCGCGTTTTCTCCTACATAACTCGAGATCATTTTGCGCACTTGCCGGGTACGAAGTAAGAGCCCGAGCCCCCAGTCGTCGACGCCAGCGTTATTGCTGGCGATTGTGAGTCGGCGCACTCCGCTCGCGCGCAATGCCAAGATGAGATTTTCTGGGATTCCACACAGCCCGAATCCACCAACGGCGACCAATTGGTCGTCGCAGACGATGCCACGAAGTGCTTCATCGCAACTGGAGAAAACTTTCGTCGACGTCATGAGCGGTCAAGTGTAAACAACTGCGCGTTGCCGGTGCGTGCGTTAGGCTCAAACTGCGTGCGCGCAACACTGCTCATCTTGGTCTTGCTCTCGGCGATGCCAGACACGATGGCGGCTCCTGTTGTGAAGGAGCTTTTCATCGACCGCTACGGAGCGAGCCAGCAGGCCGCTCAGATGTTTAATGGCGTCAATCTGCTCGGAGGGTTTGTTGCGATCCCGCTGCTGTGGATTGCGCGACGCAAGGATCGGTCGGTCAGTCTTGTCATGTGGGGGTCGATCGCCGACGCACTGCTGCTCGCGGCGATGGCGTGTCCGCTTGGACTCGGTTGGACGCTGGTCATTCGTGCCCTCGAAGGGGTGACCGATGTCATCGTGTTTGCGGCACTCTTCGACTTGGTCCGACAGTCTGCGAAGGGGAGGATCGCAACTGGGCTTGGAATCGCCTCGACGCCATTGCTGTTGGGGCTCGGAGTCGGGGCAATGCTCGGAGGGATCGCTGTTCGCCAAGGGGATGGGGGTCACGAGTCGATCTGGCTTTTTGGCGGATCGGCGTTCCTCAGCCTCGTGGTTGCACTGCTCGTTCCTTGTGTGGGGGCCACCTTGGCACAGGACCCATCTCGGCGCCTCGCGAGTGATGCGCCGGCCGCGGGGTTCGAGCAAAGCAGTCGAAGGTCAGACCCACTCTGGCCCGCGCTGGCGATGACATTTTCAGACCGCGCAAGCGGGGGTTTGATCACCGGCACCTTGCCAATCGCGCTTGCGCAGGTCCTTCATTACTCCGCAATTGAGCGCGGAATGCTTGTTGGGCTACCACTTGTCTTGATGGCGCTTGGAACTGGCCCCACGGGATGGCTCTGCGACCGCGTTGGCAGTCTGCGCATTCGAGTGATTGCTGGGATCTCGTACGCAATCTCATTCGCATTCCTTGCGTTCGTCGGAGCCAACCCGATCCAGCTCGGATGTGTGATGATCGTCGTCGGACTCTCTGCGAGCGCGCTGTTTTCGAGCTCGCTCACGCTCGTCACCCGGTGCGGGTCACCAACCATGTCGCTAGGTGCCTTTCGCGGAGCTGGAGATCTTGGATTTCTTAGCGGCACAGTGCTTTCGCTCTTCTTGATTACAACGATTGGCGGAAGTGAGCCTTCATACAGCGACTACGCCACAGTGTTGCTGGTCTTCGCAGGATTCCACGCTGCCACAACGTTCACAACGAGCGTTGCGCTGCACTGGGCCCGGCGGGGTCGAAGTGAGAACTAGTTGGGAGTTCCGCTGATCGTCGGCAACGCCATCCCCGTCGATGGATGGAGCGTGACCAACGCGCGCCTGATCTTTTCCAGCGCCTTGTTCTGGATCTGGCGGACCCGCTCCTTTGTCACACCAACGAGCGATCCAACCTGCTCTAGAGTCATCGGCGCCGAATGAAGTGGCCGATCAAGTCCGTAACGGTGAAAGATCACAGTGCGCTCAAGCTCAGACAATCCAGCGCGGTTTGAATCGAACAGCGACTTGACCTCGGCAAGGTCGTCCGCCTCGCGAGACGCACGCCTCGCCATGACGTGATCACCCCGCTCGAGCGCAGGATCGAACTCGATCGGGAAGTACTTGCGATACTTTTGCGTCTTGAGTCCGAGTCGACTGTATGCCTTCAGGATTGCTCGGCAGGCGTAGGTCGAGAATTTGAACCCTCGGCTGAAGTCGAACTTGTCGACCGACCGCATGAGCGCCATGTTTCCTTCGCTCAACAAGTCGCCGAAGTCCAGATCAGCACTCCGAACGCGCTTGGCCATTGCGAGCACGAGCGCCAGGTTCGTTTCAGCGAGCTGCGTGCGGACCGACTCACTGACGTCATGCCAGTCCAAGATTTCACGTGCGCGACTGGCGGTCCACCCCGATCGGTTTGATCGCGCCTGCAAACGAGCAAGTGAAAACCGTGCGAAATTGAGCTGCGCGAAGAGCACCCGTTCCTGTGCGGCCGTCAGAACGACCGATCTGGGAGGTCGAACGGTCGCCGTAGACGATGGTCGAATTCGTCGCTCGTCGAGGAGGGGGCCGTACCACTTCGTGTCTGGCCTCGCGATGGCTGGTGCCTGATCGAAAATCCGGCGGCGCGCGCCCGACTTGTGGAACTCCGCGTTATCAATGAACTCAACAGATTCACGCTGGAGCAGCTCAATTGTGCGACGCTGCTGTGGAGTGAAACTTCCCGCAGGCATGCGAGTCGCCCCGAAACTGATCGACTCGGCGGATCGTCGAACTGCCAGAAGTGGCGAGTCCGCTGTGCCCTCGGGCGCCTTCGTGTTCGAGGTTGACGCTGCGGCGTGTGTTTCTGAATAGGTCATGGCAATCTTCCGAAAAACAACAGTTCTGGACACCCACGACA
>SYHM01000122.1 GCA_005799205.1 Planctomycetia bacterium
AAGCCAACCGAGGTCGCAACGAACGAGAAGGAAGTTCCGCCACCCTCGTCCGACTTCTCATTGCCCGTTCATCCGATGCCGGCTGTCACCGAGGCTGCACGCTTCAAGGCCTGGACATGGGAGGCAGTCGACCGCGGACAGACTGACTTTCAGTTGCCCATGGAGTGGGTGGTTCTCTACTACTTGAACCCGCAGATGATGGCTCAGAAGATGCTTGAGCGTCCAGTGGGACAACGCGTCCTCTTTACATGGGATCTCGAGCGCGACCTGATTGGCAATCCAGCAGACTTTTTGCAGGTGAATCTGCAACTCGGCGCGCCTGCCGGGGCAGCAACGACGTGCATCAGCCCGTGGCCTGAACAAGGCATTGCGATCGTGCGCGAGCGAATGACAAACTTCATCAACGCGTTTGCCGACGCGGGTGGAACCCTCGACGCATTCATCGTCGACTATGAAACTGATTTCTGGTGGGGTCTGCTCATCGGCGGCAATGGGGGGCAAGCACAGATCGACGCAATCGAACAAGATCCCCGATTTCCAGCCCTTGCCGCTGAGCTCGGCTTCGATGACCTCAATCTGATCCAGGGCGAGAATGACAAGTTTGTAAGGTGGAACCAGGTGATGGGAGGGCGATTCGACGCGGCCCTCGATACCGCGTTCTATCAGCCGATTCGCGCGCGATTTCCTAATGCGGCCGTCAGCAACTACCGGTCATTTTCTTGCGATGCGGCGAATCCAACACCGTGGTGCACAGGCGTGGTTGACCTTCGCCAGACCGCTGGGTTCGGAAGCCATGACGCCCGCGCCTACTACGGACTCGTTTCGACCGAACTCTCAGAGAAGCGCCTAGATGCCTCGAATCAGCCAGTCGGGATTGACCCGTACTCTGGCCTTCGCTTGCAAGTCCATGGTTGGCGCGCGATGGATCTCGCGAGCACCCGACCGATGCACGCGTGGATCGCTCCGGCAAACAATCCGCCAGACGAGTACTCGCACACTGTCACACGAACGCTCGACAACAACCCCTACTACGACGAGATGGTTTTTCAGTTTGGGGCGAGCGGCTGCGAGACATTCCTCTACTGGAACCCTGCGAGCTGGTTGCCAATCCACAATCCTGTGCATTGGAATCGACTCGATGATCAGATCCGTTTGGATGGATGCTTGCGCGAACTCAACCAGGTGTTGGGGCAAACTCCTGGAGCGGTTGTTCCTACGCGCGGTCCGTCGTTCGGAGATCGTGTCGTCGCCTCAGGACGTCAAGTGGGCGATCGCATGGTGTGGCGATTCACTTTCGCCCCAGGCATCAACTCAGTCGTCGTGAGATTCAGCGATGGAACATCCAAGACTGTCACGAAAGAAGCGAACAGGCCAGGCGCGTGGCTTTCGTATCCAGCGTCAATGACCATCCAGATGAACTCGGGATTCACCGCTCCTGAGATGGTGATTGGCCCGTCCGCCTGAGGTCAGCCTGTGCTGCTCGTTGTGACGACTGGCTGAGCGCCGCGGTCACTCACAAGAACAACGAGCAGACTCGTCACCATTTGGGCCTTCAATTCTGGTGTCAGCGCTGCAAGCCCCTTCGCGGCGATTTGCTCAAGCGCAAGTTCAACCATGCTGACAGCTCCTTCCACGATTTTGAACCTCGCAGCGACGACCGCGGCGGCTTGCTGTCGCTGCAACATCGCAGCGGCAATCTCAGGTGCGTAACTCAGACTTGAGATACGGCTCTCAAGCACTTCGATTCCTGCACCACCGAGCCGACCCTCGAGCTCTTCTTTCAATCGTGCCCCCACCAGATCGGTGCTTCCACGAAGACTCGCGCCATGCGCATCGGGGTAGTCGTAGTGGTACCGACTCGCGAGATTGCGAAGCGCCGACTCACTTTGAATCTCGACATATCGCACATAGTCCTGCACCGCGAACAGCGCTTCGGCAGTATCAACGACTCGCCACACGACGACCGCCGCAATGTCAATTGGATTTCCGTCGAGGTCATTCACCTTCACAGGATGGCGCGATCGGGTTGCTTCTCGTATGACCTTTCCTGTGGCATCCTTCACCGCTTCGGTGTCGAACGCGCCAGTTTCAAACGTGCGAACGCGCAATGTGACGCGCGTTTTGCTCGTGAGCGGGTTCGTCCAGTGGAATCCAATCTTTCGAACTGTGCCGCGGTATGTCCCAAAGAACACAAGTGCGCGACTCTCGTTGGGGCCGACGACGAAGAATCCATTGAGACAGACGAGCAACACGACGAACGACACCGCTGCAAGAATGATCGGACCGGGTGCCACTTGCTTCACCCCTGAAACGAAGATCGCAATCGTGATAAACAGCGCCACGAACCACACGGGCACCATGAACCACCCAGAAATGGGGCGAAATGCGCGTTCGCGGAAGAGTGCCTCGCTCAAGAGGCGTTGATTCGCAGAGGGCATCTCGGCAGGATCGGGGGTGGTCATGGTCATGTCCTTTCGCGCGGGATGCTATCGCCTGCGGTATCGGCGGCTGTAGAATGACACATCGTTCGGAATCTTCATTCACTCAAGGACACACTATGGCAGATACAACTTGCTGTTCCACATCGTGCGACTCGTCACGCATTGCGCGGCTCGAAGACAAAGTGAGCCGGATGCGTTTTTGGATCACGCTCGGCGCTCTCCTCATCGTTGCAGTGATGGCGTTCGCTGCGGGCGCGGCATTTGGCCGTTGCTGCGCGATGCGCGGCGGTCAAGGCAAGGGTGCTCCACCATGTCCTCCAGGTCAGCCGTGTCCAGTCGGAATGAACTGCGGCCCACAGGGTGCGATGAACTGTGGACCAGCGATGAACTGCGCACCCGCGATGGCATGCCCCTCGGGTCCATCGTCACCACAGCCAATGGGATGCTTCAACATTGCGATTCCAGGTGGAGATGGCGCCGCAGCCTGCATGCCGCAGGGCGGTCCACAATCGGGCGTCTTCAACTTTGGCGGACCAGGGATGCAAGGCCAAATGAAGGTCATTGAACTGCGCGGCAATGGCGCGATGATCATGGACGACGAATCGGATGACGACGACGACGATGCCGACGATGATGAGGACGGCGACGAGGCAACGCAAACGCGGCGCGTTGAAGTTCGAGTCGTTGCGCCAACGCCGCCGGCTCCCCCACCAGCCCCCTGATCGATCAGATGCGCACGCTGCTGGTTGCGCTGCTGCTTGCTTCAATCGCCGCGATTTGGATCGCGGCGTTTTCTTTGCACTCAACGCTTCCAGAGAAAATTCCACTGCACTTTGACTTTTCGGGGACTCCAGATCGCTGGGGACCCTCGTCGTTTGGCAACTGGTTTCTGATCCCAATCATTGCGACGGCGATCCCAGCGCTGCTTGTCGGCATCGTCCCGCTCACGAATGTGCTGCTGAACCGCTGCCCGTCGATCGTCAACGTTCCGCGAAAAGAGAAGTTGCTCATGCTCGGCCTCGATGCGCGCGCTCGTGCTTTGGTGCCCCTCTCGACGATGATGCTGAGTCTTTCGATATTGATCCTCTGGATGATGCTCTACATCATCATTGGCACCTCGAGAGTGGCGCTCGGTACATGGGCTACCCTGCCAATCTGGCCCGTTTTCGTGCAGATTCCGGCGCTTCTCGGACTCGTGCTATGGAATCACTGGAAGCTCGCTCGCGCGATCGACGGTGAGTTTCTCTTGATTCAACTCGATCGTCGCTAGCAGAATTGATATTCGCAGGGTTTGGCGTACTTTGAGAATCATGAACGAGCAGGTTCAACGCCGAGACTTCCTTCGCACCGGATTCGCAGCAGTCGGGGCGTTCATGTTTGCTTCGTCGCCTCGAAGTGCGTTGTGGACAATCAGCGCGACTGCAGTGCCACCAGCGTGGACCCCAGTTCACCTGAGCGCGCCCATCCGAAAGATCGCCCAGAACACGCTCACAATCTCGATCGACGGGCTTCCATTCGCTCCGACATGGTTTGGAGACTCCTTCCCAAATGGTGGGTTCCCGTTTCACAATCCTGAAGACCCACCACGGTGGGCGCAACTCGAAGAACATGTTGACATCGCCATCATCGGAGGTGGATTGGCGGGGCTCGCGACCGCACACAACATCCGTGAGCGCGATTGGCTGCTTCTTGATCTGCGCGATCGATTTGGTGGTAATGCCATCGGCGAGCGTTGGAGCCATCTGCCGTATTCACTTGGCAGTGCCTACTTCATGGTGACTGACAAGGGAACCGATCTTGATCTGCTCTACTCGAAGCTTGGCGTCTATGACAGCGCCCGCATCGATGAAGGTGGCGGGTTCCGCGTCGAATATTCAGACACCCTGATCGACGATCTCTGTCAGGATTGCACGGAGGCAGAGATCGCAGCAATGAAAAAGTATCGCGCTGCGGTGACCGACTACGCCAACAACAACTACCCAGAGATTCCGTGGAGCGATCCCGCAACGCAAGCGCTCGTCCAACTGCTCGATGTTGACAACTTTCATGCCTCAGTTGATGCCGCCTGTGGAGGCGTAACTCCACCGATGCTCGCGAAGGCGCTACAGGCGTACTGCTACTCAAGCTTCGGAGTCGGGTGGGACGAGCTGTCAGCCGCAGCGGGATGGAACTTCATCGCGGCTGAGGAGTTCGGTCGCATCGTGTTGCCTGGCGGCAACGCAGGCCTTGCAACGCTCTTCTGGAATGACCTCAAGCGCGTTCCGCCCCGCGACAATGGACGTGACCGGTTGCGCGCTGGATGCATCGCAACCAGCGTGCGCATGGAAAAGGAAGGGGTCTCGATCTCGTGGCGCGACGCGAACGGTCGCGTGCGAACTCTTGGAGCCAAGCATGTTGTCTACGCTGGGTCGAAGCACATCTTCAGGCACATGATGCCTGAACTCGCGGCGATCGATCCTGAGAAGTTTGAGGCAATGCACCAGACGCCGACAGTGCCGTACCTCGTGGTGAATGTCCTGCTCAACAAGAAGGTCCCGGCTGAGTTTTACGACATCTTTTCGATTCATGACTCGAAGTTTCCGATGTCCGACGAGGCCTTTGAAGGTGATCGCCGAATCACCGATGCACTCGATGGGGCATTTGCGATCGCTACTCCACACCCCCATGCCGATGTGCTGACGCTGTACTGGCCGCTTCCATGGCATACCGCTCGGTTCACGATCATTCAACCTGAGTCGCACGCCGAGTATGCCGCGCGTGCCGCACCGCAGATCAAGAGGCTGCTCACGCTCGTTGGAGTATCGCAATCTGATGTCGCACAGATTCGAATGGCGCGCTGGGGACATGCAATGCCTTACGCTCGGCCAGGGACCTATTCGGGAACCCTGTGCGAAACGCTCCGCCGTCCCGTAGCAGATCGAATCTGGTTTGCGAATCAGGACAACTGGCTTTTGCCCGCCGTTGAGACGTGCCTCGCCGAGGCGGCATGGGT
>SYHM01000123.1 GCA_005799205.1 Planctomycetia bacterium
AGCACGAAGTTTCCAAGGGCTGCAGGAATGCTCGGGATGATGACCAAAAAGACCATGATCGCGCCGTGGAGCGTGAAGAACTGGTTGTAGGTGTCCGCGCTACAGATGGTGCGTCCGGGGGTCAGAAGTTCTGTGCGGAGCAACAATGCGAACGTCCCGCCAAGCAGAAACGACACCAGAACTGACCCCATGTACATCACGCCGATGCGCTTGTGATCAAGCGTCAGAATCCACGAGAGGAATCCGCGCGTGTGCGTGAGATAGTTGTCGGTGCTAGATGCACTGTCGAGAACATCGGCTCTTGGACTGTCAATCGTTGTCATAAGAAAACCCTTCTAATCGAAACTCCTGTAGTCAAATCAGTTGCCTCATGGCTTCGGCGGTGTCGTTGGAGCCTTCGTCCACGCACCCTTTGCATCAAACTCGTCGAGGTGCTGCATCATGCCAGTGATCGCCTCGACGCCGCGATCATTGAGCTGCCCCTTAAACGTTGGCATCACATTTCCAAACGGCGCCACGAGGTGCTTGCCTGGGTTGTAAATCGAATCTCGGATGTACTCCTCGGGGTTTGCGTACTCCTTGCCGGGTCCGATGAAGTCTTCATATCGCTTGCCATCGCTGAAGCGCGCGCCACCTGGTGTCGTTATGCGCGTCCAGATGCCCTTCCATGTTGGACCGAGCCCGTCAGTACCGTCGATCGAGTGGCACTGAGAGCAACGGGCGTAGATCTTGGGGCCGGCTTTGAAATACAACTCGTCATCTGAAATCTCGTCGAGCCATGCCGCCTGCTTCGTGAGCCACGCATCAAACTCTGCCTGCGGCAGCACCAAGACGCGACGATTCATGTTTGAGTGTCCGGTTCCGCAGTACTCAGCGCAGAAGAGGTGATATCCATCTCTTTCTTCGAGGCCTGTTGGAATGTTGCACTGAAACCAGAGCGAACTGACGCGACCTGGAACGATGTCCTTCTTGACTCGAAATGCTGGGATGTAGCAGCAGTGCAAGACATCGCTTGAACGCATCACGAGGCGCACCGGCCGATCACTTGGGACGACCAGATTGTCTGACTGCGCCCCGTTTGGATACTTGAACTGCCATCCCCACTTGAACGCCGCGACGTTGATGTCGTACGAATTCTTCGGAGCGGTGCTCAGATCGACATAGCCGCGGAATCCAAAGAAGAAGATCGCAATGCAAATGAGTAGTGGAATAATCGTCCACGAGAGTTCGAGACCTGTGTGGTGGGTGATTCCATCGGTTCGAATGCGAGTGCCCTTCTTGGCGTGGTACTTCACCACGAATGTGACCATCATTGCGACAACGAGCACGAAGAAGAAGTAGCAGACATAGTTGATGAAGTTGAACATCCAGTCGACATTGACAGCCTGTTCCGACGCACCAATGGGCAACCAGAAATCAGCTGGAGTGACGGTCGGCGGGGTCATGGTCGCGAGGATGGCAGGGGCGATGGAGAGCATGGGTGAGTCCTAGGCAGTCTGCGTCGAGCAGGACGCTGGTGCAATGGGAGCGAGTCGCGCGATGCGCGCTGAGCGACGAAAGAGATAGATCAGGCCACTGGCGAGCACAACGACGGTGATTGCTCCGCCGACCTGCATGACACGAAACGCAAAGAGCACATAACCCTCGCTCGATGGGTCATACTGGTGGCACCAGAGAATGAATCGATCGAGCGGCGTGCCGATTGTGCCCTCACCCGCTTCGACGAGCGCCATGCGCATGGTCGCGGGGTCGAACTTCACACCGTAGAGATAGCGAACGATTCGGCCGTCCGATGCAATCATCGCCAGCATCGCTGGGTGTGAGTACTCGCCACTTGGAAGCAGCTTGTATTGAAATCCGACTGCGTCGGCGATTGCAGCGGGGGCAGTCATGCCCTCTGCAGTTTGCACGGCAGTCAAGAAATGCACTCCCGACTCGGCGCCCGAGCGCGAATATTCGGCGAGGTAGCCCAACTTTTTCGCGTGGGCGAGTTCGCTTTGCTCAGAGGGGTTCACCGAAATCGACACGAGTTGGAAATCCGTTCCAACTGAGAGGTCAACCTTGGAGAGCGCGCGAAATCCCTCGTTGAGGACGAGCGTGCAGAGCATCGGGCACTTGTAGTAGCCCATGTGCAGCATGATCGGCTTGCCATCTTTCAGAATCTCGCCGAGCGTTGTGGGCGAGCCGTCATCATCCATGAGTGGCGTGTCAAGCGGTACCTGCCCCCCGAGGTGCTCAATGATGTCGATTCCTTGAAACTCAGGTGCGACTGACTCGCCCGCAATTGGACGGTCACCCGGCGCAAATGGTGGCGCCGAGGATTGCGAGAACACGACGCTCGCAGCCAAAATGGATGCAACAACGATCACGGAGTCGAGGCTCCCGCCGAAGGGGATTGAGTCGCGACAGGAACCGCGGACTCCGCAACCAGCAGCTCCATTGCCCTCGCGATTGGGATACGGAGGCGCTGTTCTTCGCTCCCACTGTGTGAGGTCACTGTGTACTTCTGATAGACCGAGAGCTGGCCGAGTTGTTGTGCCTTGAGCGCCAGCTTCCACGCGTCCGGGGCTTCAACAACTTTGGTGTCGACCTCGATGGTCTCAAACCGGAAGTAGAAGACGCAAGTCGCGATCACGAGCGCGACCAGAATGATGATGCTCGAAAGCGAAACAACCCAAGTTGCACCAGCGACGGGATCGTCGATCTGAGTCGTGGTCTGGGATGAAGCTGCATGTGACATGGACGTTCCTTCAGGTAGGCAGTGTGACTGACACTCAGATGTTTTCGAACCGCAAACTCTCTTCAAGTCGGGGATCTCGCCGACACAGGACGGCGCCGCGCGCGAGTCGTCCAGTTGCACTCCCGATAAAGAGGCCGAGAAACCCAGCGCAAATCAGGTAGTTCACAGGGTTCGAGAGACCTGTCGAAGTCGCTTGGTATGCATGAGCCAATTGGTCGTAGGTCGTGAATGTGGCCACATCGTGCGGCACCACTGGCATGACCAGCCAGTAGATGTCGATCCATGCGAACGCGATCATCCAGAGTGCGCCAACCAGAAGCGTTGTGCGCCACCGCTTCGTCCAACGCGAGACAAAGAACAGAAATGGGATCGCAAAGTGCCCGAGGATGAGCGCCACGCTCACCATCGACCAATCACCCACCTGCCGCGCGATAAACCACACGGTCTCTTCTGGAAGATTGCCGTACCAGATGAGCATGTATTGACTGAAGGCGATGTAGGCCCAGAAGACGATCCCGAAGGCCCAGATCATCTTGCCGAGGTCTTGGTAGTGCTCAGAGTTGATCACTCCGCGCAGGTATCCAAGCGACTGCAGCCGAAGGCAGGCGATCGCGATTGCTGAGAATCCGCTCGCGCAGAGTCCCGCAAAAAAGTAGATACCAAACATGGTGCTGAACCATGCGGGTGAAAGCGACATGATCCAATCGAACGCCGCGAAGGTGGACGTAAGCGCGAAAAGAATCAGCGCGGGCGCCGCCATGAATCGCATGCGCTTCGAGATCGCAGGATCGCCCGTCTGATCCTGCGCCCGTGACGCCTGCAGGAACCACCGCGATGCGAGCCCCCAGAAGACGAAATAGATCGTCGCTCGAATGAGAAAGAATGTTGGATTCAGGTAGGCGCTCTTTGCAGAGACGACTGCCCCCTCAGCCGGCGATTCGGCAGTGAGATGAGACAAATCGGCCCAAGGCCAGACCAGCGCGAGCCCGTGGCCGCGCCCCTCCCACGAGTGATTTGTCGCGACGAGCCAGAACATCGGCACAAGAAAGAGCACCCAGAGCCACTGCAAGTTGGCTGCCTGCGCCTCAGCAACTCGGCGCACGGCGACTCCCCATCCTGCAGCTGTGATGTGCTGGATCAGCGTGAAGAAGAACGCACCGAGGGCGAGCGTCAGAATGAAGATCGAGTTCTGCAACCAGATCATCGCGAAGCCGTGCGCATCGGGTTGCTTCCACGCTTCGAAACACCCCACCAACAGCGCGATCCAGCCGATGACATAGGCCGTTCGCGAAACACGCGTAAGACGCGCGTCACCCAACACGCTGTGATCGGAAAGATCAGGATTGCAAGCCATGGTTGCACTCATGGGTCAGACTCCCCCCCGCTTGTCAGCGGGAACATCGTTGATCGAAGCGTTCTGGCTTCGTTGCAGAGCGCGCACATACGAGACGATCGCCCAGCGATCCTCGATGGGAATCTGCGATCCGTATCCAGCCATATTGCGAACGCCGTTTGTGACTGTGTTGAAAAGCTGCCCGATTGGTTGCACTGTGACGGCGGCATCGTGCACGCTCTTTGCTGCAACCCAGACGGTTCCGTTCACTGGTCCGTCGACATTCGAGACCAGTTCGAGTGCTCGCTGATTCACTGTTCCGTCACCCGCACCTGAATATCCGTGACAGGGGGTGCAATAGATGTTGAAGCGATCTTGCCCGCGCTGCAACAGGGCGAGCGTGAGGGGCACCTGCGCTGGGTTCGTTGTCGCCCACTGCCCGCCGACCGTTCCTTCATTGAAGTGTGTGTCTGCGTATGCCTCATCGCGCGCAACGGTGCCTGCGACCTGCGGGCGCTGCGAGCGACCATCCGCAAAGAGTTCGTTCTCGGATTGCGCCTTGAACTTGGACTGCAGATCCATGTCCTGGATGATGTTGATCGGAAGATTGGGGTTTGGTGTCGATCGCGCCTGCGCCGCGATAATCGGCGGCAGCATCGCGAGCAATCCAAGTATGAGCATGAAACACAGAATGACGCGTGGCATTAGCGATCCTCCACCACTTCAATGGACTTTGCGTTGAGGCTCTTGAGGAAAGCCTCGGTCTTGCTGCGCAGAAACTTTGGGTCACGCGCTTCGATCACGATAAAGAACCGATCATCCGTTGCACGGCGAAAACGGTTGTTGGCTAGCAGCGGATGCGAGAGACGTGGGAGTCCGTTGAGCAGCAACATCAACCCCGCCGCCGAAAGCGCGGACAAGAGAATGGTGAGTTCAAAGATGACCGGAACCCAAGCAGGAACGGACATCAGCGGCTTGCCCGAAACAAGGAATGGATATCCCGTGACCCAGACGAGTGCCCAGATCGATGTACCCGTCGCGTTCGTGAACGCTTGCAATGTGAAGCCCAGGGTTGCTCCAGTTGCGCCGGCGCCAAGCACGAGAAACGGAAGAATCGTGCGCTTGATTCCCATCGCCTTGTCGAGACCGTGCACTGCGAATGGTGTGTGACAGTCCCAGAATCGGTATCCCGCCGCGTGCACCTTCTTTGCAGCTTCCATGATCTGCGCAGGCGTTTCGAACTCGGCCATGATGCCGTAGGTGGCGGCTGGCGCCACACCCTGCGTCCCGCGTGGGCTATTGGGATGCGTCATCGTCGTCAATGTGAACTCCCTGTTGTGTGCGAGTGCGCATGCCCAGCGTGCGGATCGGCTTCGGGCATGACCGACTTGACTTCAGCGATCGCGATCATTGGCAGGTATCGACAGAAAAGAAGGAAGAGCACTCCGAACAACCCGAATGCTCCAACCATCGTGCCGATGTCCACCCACGTAGGAACGAACGCGTCCCATGACGAGGGAAGAAAGTCATTGGCGAGGCTCGAGACGATGATCACAAAGCGTTCGAACCACATGCCGACATTGACAAAGATGCTCAATATGAACATCAGCGGAATGCTCGTGCGCACTGCCTTGAACCAAAAGAGTTGCGGCGTGATCACATTGCAGCTGACCATGATCCAGTAGGCCCACCAGTATTGACCGAATGCGCGGTTGACGAATGCGAACTTCTCATACATCGCCCCCGAGTACCACGCGATGAAGAACTCCATCGAGTAGGCGTAGCCGACCATGCATCCTGTGAGCAGGATGATCTTGTTCATGTTGTCGAGGTGGCGAAGCGTGATGAGATCTTTCAAGCCGAAGAGCTGTCGCGCGGGAACGGCAAGCGAGACGACCATTGCGAATCCAGAAAAGATTGCTCCAGCCACGAAGTACGGAGGAAAGATCGTCGTGTGCCATCCGGGAACTTGGCTCACTGCGAAGTCGAACGACACGACGCTGTGCACCGAGAGGACGAGTGGGGTCGCGAGTGCCGCGAGCAAGAGATAGGCCACCTCGTAGCGGTGCCAGTGGCGCATCGAGCCGCGCCATCCGATTGCTGCGAGTCCGTATGCGAACTGCTGAAACTTGCCTTTCGCGCGATCTCGAAGCGTCGCCAGATCGGGAACCATGCCGATGTACCAGAACACCAGCGACACCGTGAAATAGGTGCTCACTGCAAAGACGTCCCACAGCAGTGGACTGCGAAACTGTGGCCACATGTCCATTGAGTTGGGGATCGGAAAGAGCCAATATGCGAACCACACGCGCCCGACGTGAATGCCCGGAAAGAGTCCCGCGCAGATGACGGCAAAGATGGTCATCGCTTCGGCGAACCTGTTGATGCCAGTGCGCCACTTCTGCCTAAACAGAAAGAGGATCGCTGAGATCAGTGTTCCTGCGTGACCGATACCGACCCAGAAAACGAAGTTCGTGATGTCGTACGCCCACATCACGGGGTTGTTGAGTCCCCACACTCCGACTCCTGTGAAGATGAGATAGGTGACGCAGAACCCGAGGAACCCGACCATCGCAAGGCAAATCGCGAAGGCGACATACCAGGCAAGCGGCGGCCGAGTCTCGGCGACGCGACAGACTTGATGCGTCACCTCACCAAATGAATGCATGTTGAGCACCAGAGGAGCCCGACCACTGGTCGGCTGCTCGGTGTTGTCAGTATCGAT
>SYHM01000124.1 GCA_005799205.1 Planctomycetia bacterium
AGTTGGGCGATGTTGGTCTTCGTGCGTTCGTACAACACCGCCGTTGAGATCGACGGCCAGTACTCGCTCTCAGAAACTCCAAGGGCGGCGAACGCTACTCGCACATTTGCAAGCGATTGCTCAAGCGTCGCGTTCGATTGTTGCGCTTGAGCGACGAGTTGGTCAAGAATCGGATCGTTGAATCGCTTCCACCACTCGTTGAGTTCTGGTTCGCTGGGAGTGACCGACGGCGTCGAGCTCGACGTCCACGTTTGTGCTGGTACCTCGGTCGGCTTGTCGTAATTGGGGCCGACCTTGCAGGCGTTCAGCGCTCCGAGTGAACAACACAACGCCGTTGCGATGATTCGAACGACTGCCACCTGCGGTGGCGGAGCCTTGATGGGCGAGCGCAGTCTCACTGGACGCAACACCCCTTTGCAACGCTCGCTGACCACGTCTCAAAACTCTTCTCAAGGCTTCCCCAGACGCTCAACTTCTCGGTCGAAAATCGGGTCGTGGATTGTCGGTCAGCGAACTCGTACAGCACTGCACCCGTGCCTCCGTCAACCACCTCGATCGCGACTTCTCCGAACCCGTAGCCGGTACCTCCGATTTGCGTTTGAGGAGCAAGGTTTCGGGCTGGAGCGTTCGGTTTCGCTTTGATGATCTGTGCGCGTACGACGAGCACATTGGCTGCAGCGGCTGGCGCCTCGGCGTAGCGCTTGCCTAAAGCCACTTGAAGATCAGTTCGAAAGGTGGTCGCAAGCGCCGGCAGGTCGCTCTCGTTTCCCCACATGCCACCTTCCATCGCTCCCGCGGCGATTGCAACTGGAGCAACATAGACCCCCGTATACGACGGCCAATTCACCTTGGCAGCGGTGTACGACCATGAGTCATCGCTGCACTTCTTCATCAACTGTGGTTGCGAGAGGAATCCAACCGGCGCGCTCTTCATCGCGTGTGATCCACACCCGAGAAGGACGAGCGCTCCAACAATAGTCACAACGATCGCACTAAAAATCTGCATATCGGCAAGTGTCGCCTATTCACGAGCGATCGTCAAGAATTGAGCGGGTCGCGTTAGACTCCGCGCCGACATGACGACGAGAACTGTCACATTGGGGCTCTTGCAACACGCATCGGAAGAGGGGGTTTCGAAAGAGCGGGTGCTTCGCAACGTCGCAGAGATGGCGCGTGAGGCGGTTTCGAAGGGGGCGCAGGTGATCGCGACTCAGGAACTCTTCGTGGGGTCGTATTTCTGTCAACGCGAAGATCCTGCTCGCATGGACCTCGCGGAAGCGATTCCCGAAGGGCCAACCTGCCAGTTCATGCAGGCGCTCGCGCACGAACTTCGCGTTGAGATCACCGCGAGTTTGTATGAGCGGCGGGCGGCGGGGGTCTATCACAACACGAGCGTCTACATCGCGAGCGATGGATCAATCGCAGGCAAGTACCGCAAGATGCACATCCCTGATGACCCACGTTTTAGTGAAAAGTTCTACTTCACCCCAGGTGACTTGAACTGGAAGGTTGTGAAGGGCCGTCATGCGCACGCCGGGTTGCTCGTCTGCTGGGACCAGTGGTACCCAGAGGCTGCGCGGTTAACCGCTCTGCAAGGGGCCGAGGTGTTGTTCTATCCAACGGCCATTGGATGGTGGCACGGCGAAACCGATGCGGACAAGCGCCAGCAGCGCGAGGCGTGGATCACGATGCACAAGTCGCACGCGATTGCGAATGGCGTTTTCGTCGCGGCGATCAACCGCATCGGCATCGAGAGCGACCTTCAATTCTGGGGGACGACTTTCGTCGCCGATCCCGGAGGTGAGATCATCGCCGAGGCGCCGATCGATGAGCCAGCGGTGCTCGTCGTTCGGTGTGATCTCGCACGCATTGAAGAGCTTCGTCGCGGCTGGCCCTTCTTGCGCGATCGACGCATCGATGCATATCAGGGATTGACTCAGCGTTTTATTGACTCATGAGAGTGGTGGTGCGCGAGATGACAACAAGCGATCAGCTTCAGTTGACTGGTTCAGCAACCGCACTTGGCTACCGGATGCCCGCCGAATGGGAGCCTCAGTCGTGTGTGTGGCTCGTGCGCCCGCACAACGAAGAGACGTGGCCCGGGTGCCTCACCGCTGCACAGGCAGAGTGGGATGCATGGCGCGCGGTACTTCATCAGGTGGTTGAAGTGCGCGAGATCAGCGCACTTGGCATCCCAACCAACGACAGTTGGATTCGCGACTTTGGCCCAGTGTTTGTGCGACATCCTGCGCGTGGTATCGCGGGACACTCATTTCGATTCAATGGGTGGGGCGACAAGTACGAACCGCGCACACTCGACGACGCTGTGCCCGCTGCGATCTCGGCGCGGTGGGGGATGCCTCTCTGGACGCACGACTTCGTGCTCGAAGGGGGATCGATTGATGTCAACGGATCGGGCACAGTGCTGACAACACGACAGTGCCTTGAAGGGTTGAATCGCAATCCCAGCAGTGGGCTCGCGGGAATTGAATCGACGCTCCAAGATTCCCTCGGCGTGACGAACATCGTGTGGCTGCCTGGTGGAATCAAGGGTGATGACACAGATGGACACATCGATGACATCGCTCGATTCATCTCGCGCGACACGATTGTCGCGCTGCGAGCTCCTCAAGGGCATCCCGACCATGAGGTCCTTGAGGCGAATTGGGATGCGCTGCAGTCCGCGTGTGACGAATCGGGCCAGCGCCTCAAGGTCATCGCGCTGCCGGTCCCCGAGCCGATCGAGTACGACTTTCCGGCCGACCGCTTCGGGCCCGGCGGGCGCAGCATGGTTCCAGCGAGTCACGCAAACTTCCTCTTGAGCAATGGGACCGCATTCGTTCCTGTGTTTGGCGGTGCGAGCGATGATCGCGCGCTCGAGGTGCTCGCGCGCGTGCTGCCAGGCTGGCAGATCAAAGGTGTCATGGCGCGCAACCTCGTCGTGGGGCTTGGCAGTTTGCACTGCCTGAGCTGCCATCAACCTAGCGCGCTGGCTTGAACATTCGAAACAGCCGCGTCATCGGATCGTAGAACTCGTCGACGACGCGCTCTTTCATCGGGATGATCGCATTGTCCGTGATGCCGATGTGCTCAGGGCAGACCTTGGTGCAGCACTTGGTGATATTGCAGTAACCGATTCCATCGTGATTCTTGAGGTCGCCCACTCGGGTCTCGGTGTCGAGTGGATGCATCTCAAGCGCGGCCGTGTACATCAAGAAGCGCGGTCCAATGAATTCATCATGCTTGTGATGGTCGCGCAGCACATGGCAGACATCCTGACAAAGAAAACACTCGATGCACTTTCGAAACTCCTGCACGCGATCGACATCGACTTGCATCATCGTCCATGAGCCATCGGCGTTGTCAGGCTTGCGCGGCTTGAATGGCTTGATCTTCTCCTTCACGCGGAAGTTCCAACTGACATCGGTGACGAGATCGCGAATCGAAGGAAACGATCGCATCGGTTCGATCGTGACGGTCTCGCCTTGGGGCAGCGTGTCCATGCGCGTCATGCACATGAGGCGCGGCTTGCCGTTGATCTCTGCCGAACACGATCCGCACTTGCCGGCTTTGCAGTTCCAGCGGCACGCGAGGTCTGGAGCATCCGTGGCTTGAATGCGGTGGACGCAATCGAGCACGACCATTCCCTCAGTGACTTCGACTGCATAGGTCGCGAATGACCCACCATCGCGGTTGCCGCGCCAGATGCGAAAGGAAACTGTTCGCGGCTCAATGTGGGCGTGTGACGTGTTGGTGCTCATGGATTACTTCATTTTCTCGATGATCGCCTTGAGGTCCGCGCGCATCGGCACGATGGGACGACGAGCGACGGTCATCGTCCCGTCCGCGCCACGCTTCGTGATCAGATTGAACGTGCCGCATTCTGCCGACTTCTCTGGATAATCCTCGCGGAACTGCGCGCCGCGACTCTCTTTCCGTTCGAGTGCTGACCGCGCAATGGACTCTGACACGATGAGCATGAAGGTGAGATCAATGGCGGTGTGCCATCCTGGGTTGTACTCGCGCGTTCCCGAGACGCTCGCCTTGGCGTGGCGTCCCTTGAACTCGGCGATCTTGACCAGCGCCAACTGCATCTCCTTTTCGGTGCGCACGATTCCGACGAGGTCTTGCATTGCATCTTGCAGCGCAGATTGAATCGTAAATGGATTCTCGCCGCCACGTCGTTCGAAAGGCTCGTCGATCGCGCGCGTGTGCGCTTCGACTTGTGCGGTATCGATCTCGGCGACCGTGGTTGAGCGCGCATACTTCGCCGCGTGCTCACCGGCGAGCTTTCCGAAGACCACGAGATCTGAGAGCGAATTGCCACCGAGCCGGTTCGCCCCGTGGAGTCCTGCGGCAACTTCACCAGCGGCAAACAGCCCTGGAACACAGGACATTTGCGTGTCTCCGTCGACGGCGATGCCGCCCATGACATAGTGCGTTGTTGGTCCGACTTCCATCCGCTCAGTCGTGATGTCGACACCGGCGAGTTGCTTGAACTGGTGATACATGCTCGGCAACTTGCGCTGGATGTGTGCCGACGCATTTGGAATTTTCTCTTTGATCCACCCGATGTCGAGGTAGACCCCGCCGTGCGGTGAGCCGCGACCAGCTTTGATTTCTCGGTTGATGCAGCGAGCGACATGGTCACGAGTCAGAAGTTCTGGTGGACGGTTTGCGTTCTTGTCACCACAGACATAGCGCCATCCCTCTTCTTCATCCTTCGCGACCTGATTCTTGTACGCGTCTGGAATGTCATCGAACATGAAGCGCTTGCCTTCGCTGTTGCGAAGCACGCCGCCTTCGCCGCGCACTCCCTCAGTGACGAGAATGCCACGCACGCTCGGCGGCCAGACCATGCCCGTGGGATGAAACTGCACGAACTCCATGTCCATCAACTCGGCGCCAGCGAGGTAACCAAGCGCGTGGCCATCACCAGTGCCTTCCCAACTATTGCTCGTGATACGGAATGACTTGCCGATACCACCCGTGGCAAGAATGACGGCCTTCGCACGCCAGATGCGCATACGCCCGCGCTCACGGTCATAGCCAATGGCTCCAGCGATTCTCCCACCCGTGGTGAGCAGCCCAACAATGGTCATTTCCATGAAGACTTCCATCCCTTGATGGATGCCGTGGTCTTGCAGGGTTCGAATGAGTTCGAGTCCGGTGCGATCACCGACATGGGCGAGGCGCGGATACCGGTGACCTCCGAAGTTGCGCTGAAGAATCCGTCCTTCCTTGGTTCGGTCGAACACGGCACCCCACGCCTCAAGCTCGCGCACGCGATCGGGCGACTCTTTCGCATGATGCTCAGCCATGATTGGATTGTTGAGGTACTGCCCACCGCGCATCGTGTCCGAGAAATGCACTTCCCAGTTGTCGCGGTCGTCGACATTGCCCATCGCGGCAGCCATCCCACCTTCGGCCATGACGGTGTGCGCCTTGCCGAGTAGCGACTTGCAGACGACGCCAACCTTCGCTCCAGCGCCCGAGGCTTCGATCGCCGCACGAAGTCCCGCGCCACCAGCGCCGATGACGAGCACATCATGTTCATGCACGATGAAACGATCCGAAAGGCTCACAGAATCCTCCAATCAGTCCAAACGCCACTTGCACAGAGTCGAACATAAACATCGGTCAATCCAACGCCAAACAGGCTGATCCACGCGAAAAGCATGTGCCGTTGGTTCAGCCATGAGACGCGCTTGTAGGCAGACTGTCGGCTCTTGCTGCACGAGAGGCAATCATGCTTGCCTCCCACCAGGTGACGCCAGCAATGGCATCCGAATGTGTACATCCCCAGCAGCACCGGATTGGCGATCAACACGATTGAACCAACGCTGAAGCCGAACTCCTTCACTCCCGATGCGTTGTAGTGCCAGAGACTCTGATAGCCGTCCCATGCGAGCAGTCCGATGAAAATGATCGCGACGTACAAGAAGTACCGGTGGATGTTCTGCATGATGAGTGGCAGCTTCTGTTCGCCACGGTAGTTCTGTCCGCGTGCGGCGGGTTCTCCAACGGCGCAGCTGGCAGGATCGCCCCAAAATGCTTTGTAGTAGGCGCCGCGGTAGTAGTAGCAGGTGAAGCGAAACCCACCCGGAAATGGCAAGATCAGCAGCGCGGGCGAGAAGATCATCCACGCGGGCCACCAAAGCGGCAGTTCGCCAAGCCATGCGTGTCCGGAATGCACGCCGCGTGGATCCCAGATGACAGGGGAGTAAAACGGAGAGAGCAATTGTTGCACACCAGGTTGATCAACGCCACCGATGAAAAAATTGTTCCCCTGAAACGCAGCCCATGTTGAGTAGATGATGAACGCGCCAAACCCGGCGAGCACGAGGAGTGGCTCGATCCACCAACGGTCGGTGCGCTCTGTTTTCAGGAAGCCGCGAACCTGCGGAAGTGAAAGTGGGCTGCGAGTCATGTCGAAGTGTCCTCGAGGTGGATGCGTGCGCGATCGTGTTGACGCGAGAATCCAACTATAACGAGCATCGAAGACGAGCGCAGCCCGATCTCGGACCGCGAGATCAGAAAATGGAACAACTTGTCAGCGCGGAGGTTAGGATGCCGCGCCGGCGGGGATTCGTGCGGTCGTGAGTGCCATGAGCGTGCTAAGCGACTTCGCCTTCTCAAGACTCATGATGCATGTCCGCAGCTGATCGCACGCATCCTGTCCGACGATCTCTGCACTGAGTGCATTGAACTTCACCGCGATCTCCTCTTCGGTCATCGGATCGCGTGGATCACCCTTTGGAACATCGACGCGCGTCGCGTACTGCTTTCCATCGGTCGTGGTGATCGTCACGCGGCTCGGCTGGAACTTCGGAAAGAGCGCTTCGAACTCTTCATTCGCGACAACCTTGACCTTGTCCATGATCGGAATCAGTGCTTTGTCGAGCACGCGCTCCTCCCGAAACTGCAGCGGCGTCACCATGCCGTCGACGAGCCCCGCAGCCATGCAGTAGGGCAATGAGTGATCGGCGGTCTCCTTCGAGTCTGGCCGATACTTGTGCGGATCGCCGAGGATGTCTGCGGCGCGCGCGATGACTTCGACCTTGATCTCTGCCACGGCGTTCGCGCGAATGTTGTTGTCCTTGACGGTCTTCATCATTGCAGTGAGCGGAGCGTGACTGAGCGCTTCGATCGGAAAGCTCTTCATGCCACAGTCGATGATTCGAAAGTGGCACTTCGGACATGTGGGCAGCGCGTCAACAAGCATGTGCGCGTCGAACGCGGCGGGCTTTCCCTTGTATTGCACATGGTTGAATACCGCGAAGAGGCCTTCCTTGCCATCGATGATGTGCTCTGGGCCTGAGTATCCGTGGCGTGCAAGCAGGGCGCTCTCTGCACCCATTCGCCCAGCCCACGGGTCGACCGTGTTCTTCATGTTGGTGAGCTTGCCCGCGGTGACCGCGCCGGGGCAGAACGTGCGCGATGCGCTGATCCCCATCGCAGCAACCATCTGCGCTGGGGTGAGGTTGATGACACGACCCGCTGCGATTGGTGCGGCGAACGCGCTGAGCGTTGCGTGGTGCCATCCATACTCGCGAATGCCAGGTAGGCCGAATTCGCAGAGTCGCATCTCAATCTCATAGGCAATCACCGTTGCGAGGATGAGCTCTCGTCCACCGAGCCCTTGCGCCTGGCAGAGTGCAAGGGGCGCCGCGATGAGATCACTCGGGTGGCATGGATCAGACTTCCAGTAGATGTCGTTGTAGTCCATCGCGCGGATCATGTGCCCGTTGAGGAAGGCCGCATCGACTGGGTTGGTCGTGAATCCACTGACGAATGCAGTGGCCGATCCTGCGCTGCCGGTGCCACGCCCACCCATCTCTCTATAGTGCTTCAACAGAATCTTCGCGTCGTCCTGTTGACTGCCGCCGATGGCACACCCGATCGAGTCAAACCAAAAGAGTTTCGCTGATTGGATCGCAGCGGGGGAGAGGTCTTCGTACTTCAGCGCGCAAGCCCATTCAGCGATGACGTGCGAAAGAAGCTTCTTTGAGGCGGTGGGTTGATGTGCCATAAGGTTCCTTCGAGTGCAATCAGGTGAGTTGTGCGATGGCGCGGGCGACATCGAGGGTCGAGTCTTTGCCGCCGACGTCGTATGTTCGAACCTTGCCTTCGCGGATGACGCGCGCGATGGCACTCTCGAGTCGTGTCGCACGGTCGGCCTCTCCCAGCCAATCGAGCATCATCTTGGTTGTCAACAGCATGGCAATTGGATTCACTTTGTACTGGCC
>SYHM01000125.1 GCA_005799205.1 Planctomycetia bacterium
GCGATCAAGACGATCTTGGGGACAATCGAGTTACTCATCGCGTTCACCATCTTCGCGCCACTGCGAATGATGCCACCCTGCTCACTGTCGCGTCCGACCATGAATCCTGTCGTGTCGTGCACGAACAGCAGTGGAATCCTGCGTTGATTGACGTCCATAATGAAGCGCGCTGCCTTCTCGGCACTATCGTCGTAGATCACCGCAGGCATGCACTTGGCCGTTGTGGGACCTGACCTTCCTCCAGCCATGTGCCGCTCAGTCAACTTGCGTTGATTGGCCACGATTCCAACGGGAAATCCACCGATTCGCGCGTAGATGCAGACGAGCGACGGACCGTACTCCGCGCGATACTCGTCACTTGATCCGCGATCGAGCACCGACTTCAGCAGGTCGCGCATGTCGTACTGCGACCCTGGATCACTCTTGTAGACGGTGTAGACATCTTCGACGGCGCGCTCTGGCTCAACCGCGGCAACTGGAGGGGCGCTTGCCATGGGTGCTGACGCATTCATCAGCATCAGTCGACGCAATCGAGTGATGCACCCGGGATCGTCCTTTTCATGAAAATCAATCGTGCCTGAAATCTGCGCGTGCATCGTCGCCCCACCAAGGTCCTCGCTGGATACCTCTTGGCCAATGGCTGCCTTCACGAGTGCGGGCCCTGCGAGATAGAGGCCACTTCCCTCTGTCATCAAAAGCGTGTCACACAGCACCGGCAGGTAGCCGCCGCCAGCGACACAATTGCCCATGATCGCTGCATACTGCGCAATTCCAGCCGCTGAGATCACCGCGTTGTTTCGAAAGATCCGACCGAAGTCGTCCGTGTCTGGAAACACATCTTCTTGGAGGGGAAGAAACACACCCGCACTGTCAACGAGATACAGCAGCGGCAAGCGCGCACGCTGCGCAATCTCCTGAGCCCGAATGATCTTCTTGCATGTCATCGGAAAAAACGCACCAGCCTTGACTGTCGCATCGTTCGCGATGATCATGCACAGGCGACCCTCCACCTGCCCGATCGTTGTGATCACGCCCGCGCTCGGTGCCCCTCCGTACTCGCGGTACATGTTCCAACCGGCGAGGAGCCCACATTCAAGATGCTGCGCGGATTGATCGAGAAGCAAACTGATTCGCTCGCGAGCGGTGAGCCGTCCGTGGCGGTGCTGACGCTCCACCCCCCCCGCACCTCCCCCTTGTTCGATCTTCGCGCTGAGCACCAGAAAGGCGTCCGTCTCCGCGCGCAAGCCATCTGCTGTGCTCTTCATCCCGCGAGGATAGATCGGTCCCTCGGTTCTCTGCGCGGCTCCTGCGGCGGCCTGCCGGCGTGGCCGTTATCGGGCGCCGAATGAGCATCCGCTCTCGGGGTGACGGCCGTGAGCGGTTGACCGAGTGAGGGCATTTCGGTAGCCTTCGGGACTCAAATTCACCGACCGAATCAGGTCGTTCGTGACGAACGATCGCACAAGGACCATCATGATCTCAACACAAACGAAGGCAACAGTGATCGCGGCCCACCGCGCCCATGCAACCGACTGCGGATCGACCGAAGTACAGATCGCCGTCTTGACTGAGCGCATCAATTCACTTCAAGGTCATTTCAAGGAACACAAGCGAGATCACGCCGGACGGCGTGGCTTGCTCCTGTTGGTCAGCAAGCGAAATCGCCTCTTGCGCTACCTCGCTGACACCCGCCGCGAGTGCTACGCGACACTCATCAAGAAACTGGGATTGCGCAAGTAATCCGCTCCGCCCCGAGGGGGCAGTCGCCAATTCGCAGCTCTTTCGTGCGATCTGGCCTCTGCCCTCGGTGGGGTTCTTCCATGTCGCGATTCGAGCACTTCGACTGCGACGCACACACCTCATTTCGAATTGCACGCATAGAAAGGCATCACAATGACACCTAGACCACATGTCTCCGTTGAAAAAGAGATCGGCGGACGGATCCTTCGACTCGAAACTGGAAAAATCGCCAAACTTGCTGGAGGCGCTGTTCTCGCGACCTACGGCGAGACCGTTCTGCTCGCCACCGCTGTGCGGGCAAACCCCCGAGCCGGGATCGACTTCTTTCCGCTGACGTGCGATTACCGCGAGAAGGCTCCAGCTGCCGGTAAGTATCCGGGCGGTTTTCGCAAGAAGGAAGGCCCGCCAAGCGAAAAGGAAATCCTCACCATGAGGATGATGGATCGTCCGATCCGCCCACTGTTTCCTGAGGGTTTTGTCGATGAAGTGCAGTTGCAGGTGCTGGTGCTCTCTCACGATGGGCAGAATGACTCTGACGTCCTGGCGTGCTCGGCAGCATCGGCGGCCCTCCACCTCTCTGACGCACCCTTCAGCGGTCCAGTCGCGACCGTGCGTGTTGGGCGAATCTTTATCGACGATCAGCCGCACTTCGTGATCAATCCCACGCAGGCTCAGATGGAATTCAGCGATCTCGATCTGGTGCTCTCTGGCCACTGCGATGGCGTGAACATGATCGAGGTCGGCGCTGCAGAGATTTCAGAGGCAGACATGGTGGCTGCGATCAAGTTCGGAGTTGAAGAAGGCATCAAGCCGATCCTTGCACTGATCAACGAACTGCACGCCAAGGCAGGATCGCCTGCGAAGCGCGCTGGCGATTCGGTCAGCCCATCCGCAGAAGTCATGGCGATCGTGAAGGAGAAGGCGTACGAGCCGCTCCTCGCCGCCCGTCAGATTCACGGCAAACACGCACGGAATGCAGAAGTCGATCGTGTGAAGAAGTGGACGATTGACTCGTGCTTCCAGATTCCCGCGGGATTGAGCTACACCGATCACGTCAATGCTGAGCGCCGCGCGCGCGAAGCAAAGGAGTGCCTGAGGCTGCTCGAGAAAAAGATCACGCATTACCTCGTTGCCGAAAAGGGAGTGCGTGCCGATGGCCGTCCGCTGAGGCAGATTCGACCTCTCGACATGAGCGTCGCGTTGCTGCCTCGCACGCACGGATCGGCATTCTTCCAACGGGGCGAGACCCAGTCGATCGTGACCTGCACGCTCGGCACAACCAAGGATGAGCAGATCGTCGACGGACTTCTGCCTGAGTATGCGAAGAAGTTCTACCTGCACTACTACTTCCCTCCATTCTGCACTGGTGAGGCTGGCAGGATCACAGGACCAGGTCGACGCGAAATCGGCCATGGAGCGCTCGCAGAGCGTTCTCTCTTGGCGATTCTGCCAAGCGCTGAGGACTTTCCATACACGGTTCGACTGACGAGTGAAATCACCGAGAGCAACGGCTCGTCCAGCATGGCGAGCGTCTGCGGTGGTTGCCTTGCGCTGATGGATGCAGGCGTTCCGATCAAGTCAACCTGCGCTGGTATCTCGGTCGGGCGGTTCACGAGTTCCGATGGCCGAGTGACCCATGTCACTGACATCATCGGAGAAGAGGACTTCTTCGGCGAAATGGACTTCAAGGTCTCGGGAACCCGCGATGGAATCACGGGAATCCAACTCGATCTCAAGGCTCGCGGACTGTTGATTGATGAGATCACCTCGATCTTCGCTCAGGCGAAGGAAGGAAGATTGTTTCTCATCGACGAGATGGAAAAGGTGCTCGCCAAGCCGCGCGCCGACATCTCTCCGATCGCGCCGCGCATCACGATCGTCAAGATCGACCCAGAGAAGATCGGTAAGGTCATCGGTCCAGGCGGCAAGATGATCCGAAGCATTCAGGAGCGCACGGGTGCGCAGATCGATATCGAAGAGGATGGCACCGTGTTTATCGCATGCAGTGACGCAGCATCTGCGGCGCAGGCTCGGGCAGAGATTGAAGCCCTCGGCGCTGAAATCAAGGTAGGAACCATCTACGAAGGCCGCGTGGTTTCAATCAAGGAGTTTGGCGCATTCGTCGAACTGGCACCTGGAACCGATGGGATGGTGCATGTGAGCGAGCTCGCGCACGGATTCGTGCGCAACGTCACTGAAGTTGTCAAGATCGGCGATGTCGTCCGCGTGAAGGTCATTAATGTTGATGACACTGGGCGCATCAAACTGAGCCGCAAGGCATTGCTCGAGGCGCCAGACCCAGCGCTTGTGGGAGCCGAAGGCGAACAGGAAGGACACGGCGATGGCCGGCGCGATGACCGCGGGGGAGACCGCGGCAGAGGGGGCCACGGCGGCGGCGGTGGACGCGGACGGCGCTAATCCACCCACTCATAGACAGTTGCATGTCTCACCGGACGGCTCCCTCGTGGAGCCGTCCTTTTTTTCTTCGCAATTGCGGGTTCTTTTGGCGAGTTGCCTTGCACAATGCCGATTCTCGGAGCAGAATGCTGATGGCTCAGATTGACCGGCTTCACAGGGCTGCGGTCAGTAGATCGGTCGTTCGGGATTGCGCGGTGGTTCTTCTCCGTGGAGGTTTCTGATGGCAGACAACGAACAGACGATTACCAACGCTGATGGACTGATCAAGTGGTTCGATGCTCGAAAGGGCTTTGGGTTCATCGTGGGTCCCCAGGGACAGGACATTTTTGTCCATTTCAGTGTGATCGAACAAGATCAGGGCTTTCGAACACTCCGCGATGGTGAAAAAGTGACATACAGCGCCCAGTGCGGAGCCAAGGGGTGGGCGGCCACACATGCCAAGGCTCTCGCGCGCGCAACGGCACCAGCAACCTAGTGCCTCAGGTCGCTCGATCTCTCAGTACTGATCTATCGTTGAACGGGTGAGCCCGACAACCACCTTCATTCTTGGATTGTGTGTTGGCGCTGCGGTCGGTGCGGTGTGGTTGGTCATCTTGAGTCACCGCAGGAACCGTCGGGCGCAGGCGGCCGAGCGGCGCGCAGCACATGCGGAACGGCTTGCCGAACTTGGGGCGATGA
>SYHM01000126.1 GCA_005799205.1 Planctomycetia bacterium
CCGCGCACGATTGCGCGGCCATCGGCAAAGAGCGTGATCTCAAAGCAGCCGCCATCATGCGTCCGCTCACCCGCCAGCACGCCATGCAATCGCCCACTCTGCACAGCGAACGATCCGTGTGGTGCGAGTCGCAGCCCCATCGCTTCAACGTCGACGCATCCACTGCGGGCCGGAAGAATCTGCACCGCATTTCGACCACAGAGGGTGACTGCGCGCGCGGCGCGTGTGCCGTCAAGAAACTCAAATTGCTTGTTCGCGCACGCAACGCATTCTGCATCTCGTGCCCCCGACCCGAGCGGCGTCGTCCGAATACTCCCTCGCGTGAGGTCGAACGCAACAAGGTCGAAGTCGTGAGGCTGCTCAACACCGGCGAGGATGCGCAGTGCACGGCTCATCGCAAATCCCGCAGCGATTGATACTGCTGGACCGAAGACCCCGGCTCGATCACACGTTGGGGCGACCCCCGCTGGCGGCGGCTCTGGAAAGAGACACCGCAGACAGGGCCCCTGCTCAGGCACGATGGCGAATGTCATCCCCTCGAACCCGACCGCGCCACAGTACACATATGGAATTCCACGCTTGATCGCGAGATCATTCAAGAGATACCGCGACTCAAAGTTGTCGAGTCCGTCAATGAGAATGTCGACACCCTCGCTGTATGAAATCGCGTTCTCACTGCGAAAGTCATCGACCCACCCGCGTACCTGCATCAGCGGGTCGATCTCACGCACACGCCGCGCCGCAGCGTCGGCCTTTGGAACCCCCTGTTTGGCATCGAGGTCTGTGAAGAGCGACTGCCGTTGAAGATTTGTCGACTCGACAACGTCGCGATCGACGATGGTGAGTCTGCCAACACCTGCACGGACGAGTGCATCGACCGATGCGCATCCCAACGCCCCGCATCCCACGACGAGTGCATGCGAATCACGCAAGCGCTGTTGCGCAGCACGCGAAAAACGAGGCAGGATGATCTGACGGTGGAATCGACCGAACTCGTCGGTTGCGTCCACTGTCGTCGCTTACCAGGCGAAGTGCGCGAAGGCCTTGTTCGCGTCAGCCATTCGGTGGGTGTTCTCACGCGTGGTGACAGCCTTGCCTTCGTTCTTCGCTGCATCGAAGAGCTCTTTCGCGAGTCGAAGGGCAATTGGCTTGCCCTTTTCGCTGCGGATGGCTTCAAGAATCCAGCGAAAGGTGAGGCTTTGGGCTCGGCGGCGGTTCAGCGGCATCGGCACTTGATAGTTCGCACCGCCAACGCGCTTCGAACGCACTTCGACCGATGGTCGCACATTGTTCAGCGCGAGGTGAAAGAGCTCGATTGCGGTCTTCGGAAGCGCATCCGACTTCTCTTTATCGAGCCGATTCTGGACCATTTCGAGCGCGTCATAGACCACACGCTGTGCTGTGGCCTTCTTGCCACCGTACATGATGCAGTTGGTGAATTTGGCGACGATGAGGTCCTGATAGCGAGGATCAGGCTTGAGTTGAGATTCGCTGGCTGTGAATTGCTTTGGCATAACGGACTCCTGTTGGGCTTGCACGCGAAGTGCGTGACTGAGTTCACCGCGGTGCTGAAGGATGGGCATCTTCGGAGAGATGCACCGCGATTACTGCCTGGCGACGGGAACGTCCCAATCGCACTCACTGAAACATGAACAACTGTGACTTACTTCTTCTTGACGGCTGCTGTCTTGCGCTTGACGCCGTAGCACGAACGGCCCTTCTTACGGCCTTCAACTCCAAGGCAATCGAGCGTCCCACGCACAATGTGGTATCGCACGCCAGGGAGATCTCGAACGCGTCCTCCGCGAACGAGCACGATCGAATGTTCCTGAAGATTGTGACCTTCGCCGCCGATGTAGGCGGTGATCTCTCTCCCGTTCGAAAGCCGTACGCGAGCAACCTTGCGCAATGCAGAATTCGGCTTCTTTGGGGTGACGGTCTTCACCTGTAAGCAGACGCCACGACGCTGTGGGCATGCGGCGAGATCGTTGACCTTGCTCTTTGTGGCTGGGTCGCGGCGGGGCTTACGGACGAGTTGGTTGATTGTCGGCATGAATAGGCTCGCAGGCGAGTCGCGCAATATAGCCGCGATCGCGGACCGAGGCAACCCATCCGCAGAATCCTTGACAGTTTGAAGGGTTTGGCTAGACTCCCCAACCTGCCCCGTAGGGCGTTGCTAGGAGCTCCAACCATGAATCCAGTACTTCGAACTTCACCAGGACGGACCCGCCGACGACGGAATCACCAAGCATTGCGGGCAGCACATACGGTGAACTGCCCCAATTGCGGCGCAACCCGACGGCCCCACCATGCCTGCTCCTCGTGCGGCTACGTGCGCCCTGGCCTGCAGTTGAAGGGTTTCCAGGCCAGCGCCTGATCTTGCCCAATGCGCATTGGCGTCGACGTAATGGGCGGCGACAACGCCCCCGACGAAATCCTGAAGGGCTGTTTCGCGGCATTGAGCCACCTCAAGCCTGCGGATCAACTCGTGCTCTTCGGCGATGGGGCTCTCATCAATGAAGCAATCGCCGAACGCGGCGTCCCCAAAGATCAACTCGAGGTTGTCGCAACCACCGAGAGCATCGCCATGGACGATCCTCCAGTCGATGCGGTGCGCTCCAAGAAGGATTCATCGATTGTGGTCATGTCACGCATGGCCTCACCGAAACTCGACAACTGCCTCTCGGCGATCATCTCTGCTGGGAACACTGGAGCATGCGTTGCCGCGGCGCAACTTCACATGCGACGACTTGATGGCGTCATTCGTCCTGGAATCGCTGTGACGGTTCCGACCTTTGCGGGTCCGATCGTGCTCATCGACGTCGGAGCCAATATTGAACCGAAGGCAAGCCACCTTGCGCAGTACGGCGTGATGGGTGACATTTACGCACAGAAGGTGCTCGGCATCAAGAATCCGCGCGTCGCACTCATGAATGTCGGCGGAGAAGAACAAAAGGGAACGCAAGAGGTGCGCGATGCGCGCGACTTGCTTCGTGCAACCGATGGGCTCAATTTCACTGGATTCGTCGAAGGTCGCGGCGTCTTCAACGGCGAGGCTGATGTCGTCATCACTGACGGAATCGTTGGCAACGTCATGCTGAAACTGGCGGAGGGCTTGTCGTCGGGAATCTTCAAAGCACTGGCGAAAGAGGTTTTTGCGATTGATCCGACGCTCGCCTCACGACTCGAACCAGTCGTCAAGAGCCTCTACGCGAAGTACGACTACCACGAGCATGGAGGCGCACCGCTGCTGGGGGTGAACGGAGTCTGCCTCATTTCGCATGGATCAAGCGTTGCTCGGACGATCACGAATGCGGTTCGCAGGGCACACAACTTTGTCGACCTTGGCGTCAATGACTCAATTGTGAAACGCCTCGCCACCGCCCCCCACCTCGTGGCATGACGGAATCTGCACAGCGTTGTGGCGTCCGAATTCTCGCGACAGGCTCGTGCGTTCCCGAGCGGCGCCTGACAAACGATGACCTGTCGAAACTGGTTGACACGAACGACGAGTGGATCGTCCAGCGCACAGGGATTCACGAACGTCGCGTGTGCGATCCCTCGACTGAAGGCACGTTCACGATGGCGCGCGATGCGCTCAAGAATGCTCTTGATGCGGCGGGACTCAAAGGTTCCGACCTCGATCTGATCATCGTCGGCACGGTCACCGCCGAAATGACCTGTCCATCCGTTGCTGCGCGTGTGAGCGCAGCGCTTGGCGCGACCCCCGCGGCGGCCTTCGATCTTTCAGCGGCCTGCTGCGGATTTGTCTACAGCATGAACATTGCGCAGGCGCTGATCGCATCGGGTCAGTTTCGCACGATCGGCGTCGTTGGCGCCGAGTGCATGACGTCGATCGTCGACTATTCGGATCGCACAGTGTCCATCCTCTTTGGAGACGCGGCGGGAGCAGCAATTCTGAGGCGCGATCCAGACCCACGAATTGGTTGCCTTTACAGCATGATGGGCGCCGATGGAACTGGATGGGAATCGCTCTACATTCCTCGGCGAACACAAGAAGTGCCCGCATTTGACCGCGACAATCCGATTCGGCTCGGGCACCTTCGCATGAACGGCAAGGAAGTCTTTCGATTCGCAGTCACCAAGTTTCGCGAAGTCATCGAAGACGCTCTCAAACAAACTGGCCTCACCGCTGAGACGGTTGGCCAGGTGATTTGCCATCAGTCGAACATCCGAATCATCGAGGCTGCCCGCGCCAAACTTGAACTCCCCAACGAGAAGGTTTATGTGAACATCGACCGATTCGGAAACAGCTCTGCTGGCAGCGTGGGACTCTGCCTCGATCAACTCTGGCGCGCTGGCAAGATCGAAAAAGAACGGCCATTCGTCATGGTCGCATTCGGCGGTGGGCTCACGTGGGCGAGCGGTGTCTGGCGTGTCTGAGCGCGCGTTGCGCGCTATGTTTGGAGCAACTTTCAATGACTTCATCGCACATCCTGCTTTGTCCTGGTCAAGGCGCTCAGACACTCGGGATGGGCCGAGCCTGGTGCACGGCCTCCCCTGCTGCTGCTGCCCTCTTCGCGAGTGCAGACGCGCTCATAGGAAACTCGCTCGGCTCGTCGCTATCGAGCATCTGCTTCGACGGTCCTGCTGAAACGCTCAACCGAACCGATGTCAGCCAGCCCGCGCTCTACACGTGCGCCGTTGCGAGCTTTCATGCCATGCAGACGGAATCCAACGCGATACCGGTGCACTCATGCGCGGGGCTCTCGCTCGGCGAGTACACGGCGCTGCACCTTGCGGGTGCGTTTTCGTTCGCCGACGGACTTCGACTCGTTGCCATGCGCGGTCGCGCCATGCAAGAGGCGGCGCAGGCGAGTGAGGGTGGCATGGTCGCCCTCATTGGCGCCGATGAGTCGCAGGCACAGGCTGTGTGCGATGGCGCCGCGCAGGGGCAAGTGCTCGTGTGCGCGAATTTCAATGCACCTGGTCAAATCGTCCTCTCGGGTCACGCGAGTGCCTGCGATCGCGCGGTGGAGGTTGCCGCTGCCAATGGATGCCGCGCGACTCGGCTCCAAGTCGCTGGCGCGTTTCACTCTCCGCTGATGGCTCCCGCCGCGGTTCAACTCCGCCAGGCGCTCGAAACTGTGCCTTTTCACCCCCTCCAATGCCCCGTGTGGAGCAATGTGACGGCGAAGACCCACGCAGAGAATGATCCGCAATTGCTGAAAGAACTGCTGGTCGAGCAACTGGTGAACCCCGTACGATGGTCCCAGAGCATGTCAGCGCTTGTTGCGGCTCTGTGTTTGGGTGCCCATCGTCCGTCGCTACACGAGTTGGCGCCAGGCAGTGTGCTCAAAGGATTGATGCGTCGAATCGATCGAAGTTGTGAGGTAACCAGCCATGATCAACCAGCGAAACAAGAATCAGTCGAATCAAAGCAGGCGTGAGGCATGTGTCGCGGCAGCGCTCGTCAGCGTGGTTGCATGCGTGGGATTGACCTCGTGCGGTGAAGATGAAGCGCCGCCAGCCCCCGTTGTGCGCTTCACACCACCGCCACCTCCACCAGAGCCAGTTGCTCCGACCGTGAAATCTATCGCTGAGTTGATGGCCGAACTCAACATCGATCCCAAGGTCAATCTTCCTGAGGAGTTTGCTCCGGCGACGACTGAGAAGCGCGCTGCGGCGCTGCTCTTTTGGAATGCGTTCGCCAAGGGCGACGCCGCCTACGCGGGCGGGCACATGACTGCGCTCGATCGCAAGGTGATCGAAGGACTCGCAAAGAATGGGTCGTGGAACTCCACAACCGCCCAGATCAAGTCAATCGAAGTGCAGTGTCAAGATGAGGATGAAGGGTTCGCGACCTTTGGACTGATTACTGCTGGCACCACCGAGCAACCACTGCTGTGGGATGCCGAGATGGCGAGCGACGAAGCAACATTCACTGCCTTCCCAGGGCCTGCTGACATTCTGTCACATCTCTCGGGCGAAAACTCGATCGAGTCCTGGAAGAAGTATGTCAACGGACTGTTCGAGAAATACTCGAATTTGCCCGACGAAGAAGTTGAGATTCCACAGACTGAAGTTGTGGCCGCTGACACCAATGAGCCCACTGCGCCTTCGAGCGAGGGTGATGGAGGCGGAGGCACGGGTGGCGGTGGCGCCCCCATGCGCAACAAGCCAGGCCCACCGGTCAAGGGACCGACTGGCCCGCGGTAAGTCGGCGAGTCTCTACATCCCAAGCCCACCGTCGACCGAGAGGACATGCCCCGTGACATATCCCGCTTCGTCCGAGGTGAGATAGGACGCTGCAGCGGCGATGTCGCATCCGGAGCCAAAGCGGCGCAGGGCGATCGCTGGAAGCACGCCTTCGCGCACAGCTGCTGGCAACGCGTTCGTCATATCGGATTCGATGAACCCTGGAGCGATCACATTGGCGGTAATGCCCTTTCCACCGAGTTCCTTGGCGATCGACTTCGTCAGACCGATGAGCCCCGCCTTCGCCGCCGAGTAATTCGTCTGGCCGGCATTGCCGATGATGCCTGAGACCGACCCAAGATTGACGATTCGTCCGAATCGACCACGCATCATCGGACGAGCCGCGCTCCTGCACGCAACGAATGCAGACCGCAGATTCACGCGCAGCACATCGTCGAAGTCTTCGTCGCTCATGCGCAGAATCAGGCCATCACGAGTGATCCCAGCATTGTTCACGATGATGTCGAGTCGCCCATAGCGTTCAGCGACCCCTTCAATCTCGGTTGCGAGTTTGTCGCCCTCGCCGACGTCGCAGGACCGCATCTCACACGAGCCTCCCGCGGCATCGATCTCTCCGCGCAGTGATTCGAGCTGGTCTGCATTGCGGGCGAATCCAACAACGTGCCGGCCGTCCGCTGCCAGACGCATCGCAATCGCGCGCCCGATTCCTCGGCTCGCTCCAGTCACGATCGCCACGCGCTTTTCAGTCATTGGTTCCTTCAAGGGCGAGGGATCATAACCAACTCTCACGCATCGATGCGATCAACACGACCTCTGCGGCCCTCCGGCGGCATCCCCAGCGCCATCATTCTCGTTATCATCCGAATGGTCGGCAATTGCCGATATGTGTCCCCACCCTGTATTCACTCTCATCAACCATTCGATCCGAACTGAGGAGCCACCCGTGACAGAAGCAGAGATTCAAGAAAAGGTCATCGCCATCGTTGCTGAGCAGATGGGCGTCGATAAGAGCGAAATCAAGCGTGAGTCGAGCTTCATGAACGACCTCAATGCCGACAGCCTCGACATCGTCGAACTGGTCATGGAGTTTGAGGATCAGTTTGGAACATCGATCCCAGACGATCAGAGCGACAAGATTCAGACCGTCGGTTCGGCCATCGACTACATCAAGGCCAACTTCGGTGCAGGCCCCAAGGGCGACGCCGCGAAGTCTGCGAGCTGATTTCGCGCGGCTGGCATGGCACTGCGGACAAGAACCCTTCGAAGAGTCGTTGTCACGGGATTGGGTGCACTCACCCCCGTTGGCAACAGCGTTGCCCAGACTTGGGATGGCATGGTGAATGGCCGCTCGGGCATCGCTTCGATCACGCTCTTTAACGCCAACGAAGACTGGGGAGTCCGTTTCGCAGGCGAGGTACGTGGGTTCGACTTCTCAACGATTCTCGACGGACGCGAGATGCGCAGGTTCGATCGCTTCGCGATGCTGGCGCTCGCGGCTGCGACCGAAGCGGCCACCGATAGCGGCTTCGATTTTCAATCGGGCGACCCCTATCGACACGGCGTCGCCATCGGTTCTGGAATCGGTGGGATCGGAACGATTGAGAGCGGCGTGATCCAGATGACAACAACTGGCAATCGCAAGATTGGCCCCTTTACGGTGCCTCGCTTGATGGTCAACGCTGGAGCGGGACAGGTCTCGATTCGCTTCAATCTGCGCGGTGCCAATATTGCCACAGCAACGGCGTGCGCGACCGGGTCGCACGCCATCGGGTCAGCCTTTCACCTGATTCAACGCGGTGACGCCGACATCATGCTTGCTGGCGGTGCCGAGGCGGCTGTCACTCCCCTCTGCATCGGGGCGTTTGCCGCAATGAAAGCCCTTTCAACCCGCAATGACGCTCCAACACAAGCATCACGCCCGTTCGACAAGGATCGGGACGGATTTGTCCTCTCTGAAGGAGCAGCGGTCATCGTGCTTGAAGAACACGACCATGCGGTCAAGCGTGGGGCACACATCTACGCCGAGTTGCTCGGCTTTGGGTCTTCTGGAGATGCCTTCCACATTGCCGCGCCAGAGGAACAGGGTGCCGGAGCGCACCGAGCGATGGTGAATGCGCTTGCCGACGCAGAAGTCAATGCGGACCGCGTTGGGTACATCAATGCGCATGGCACCAGTACTCCGCTGGGAGATGCCGCCGAAGTCGCTGCCGTGAAACGACTCTTCGGCGCACACGCGTCGAAACTTGCGATGAGTTCAACCAAGTCAGTGACTGGACACGCGCTTGGCGCTGCCGGTGGAATCGAGAGCATCGCCACGATCATGGCCCTCGAACGCCAAGTGCTTCCGCCGACCGTCAATCTGGAAACTCCCAGCGACGGGTTCGATCTGAACTTCGTGGCCAACACAGCGCAAGAGAGCCCGATCACAGTTGCCATCAACAACTCATTCGGATTCGGTGGCCACAACACCTCGCTCGTCTTTGCGCGCGCGTCGGACTGACGCGCGCGATGCCACGAAACCTTCCTGTCGGCAACGGAGAAATGCTCGTTGCGTTCGACGATCTCTATCGAGTGCGCGATCTCTATTGGCCTCATGTCGGGATGCCCAATCACACCTGCGGTCACCTGCAACGATTTGGCGTGTGGGTTGACGGTCACTTTGCCTGGATCGAAGGAGCAGGATGGACGCGCGATCTGCGGTACTGCGACGACTCCCTCGTCACCGAAGTGCAGTTGCGCAACGAGCGGCTCGGTGTTGCACTGCGATGCCGAGACACGGTTGATTACTGGAGCCCAGTCTTTTTTCGCGAAGTGACGGTCACCGACCTGCATGATCGTCAGCGCGATGTGCGACTGTTCTTTCACCAAGATCTCTCGATCGGCGAAAATGCCATCGGCGACACTGTGAACTACGACCCGCAGACAGGCGGGCTCATCCATTACAAGGACGCCACCTACTTTCTTTTCAATGGCTGCGGATCGCGCTCGTACGGCGCCGACACGTGGGCCACGGGCCAAAAGCGCATTCGTGATGCCGAGGGAACATGGCGCGATGCCGAAGATGGCGTGCTCTCGCGCAACCCAATCGCGCAGGGGTCGGTCGACTCAACGATCGGGTTCTCTTTGTCGCTTCTCGCAGGTGGATCATCAACAGTGACCTACTGGATCTGTGCCGGAAAGGACTACGACGCCGTCAAGGCGCTCGATGACAAGGTGCGCACGAAGACTCCGCAGCGCATGATGGCCCGCACCGAGGCGTACTGGCGACTCTGGGCGACCAAAGAGGATTTCGATTTCTCCCCACTCCCGAAAGAGGTTCGCGACCTCTTCGTGCGCAGTGAACTAATCGTTCGCACGCAGATCGATCATGATGGAGCGATCATCGCGGCCAACGACTACGACATCACCCGATTTGCGGGAGACACATACTCATACATGTGGCCGCGGGATGGAGCGCTCGTCTCGTACGCCTTGGTTCTTGCGGGGCAGAGCGAACTCTCGCAGGAATTCTTCCGCTTCGCGCAGCGGGTGATTGAGTCAGCCGGGTATTTTCTGCATAAGTATCACCCCACTGGCACGATGGCCTCGAGTTGGCATCCATGGATGCTTGATGGCAAGCGCATCCTGCCGATTCAACAAGATGAGACTGCACTCGTCGTCTGGGCGCTGCGCCGGCACTTTCGCACCTTTCGCGATGTTGAGTTCATTCGCGATCTGTACAACCCACTCGTCATCGATCCCGCAACATGGATGCTTCGATACCGAGATTCGAATGGACTTCCGTTGCCCTCGTGGGACCTTTGGGAAGAAAGGCGCGGGGTGCACCTCTTCACAGTCTGCGCGACGATCGGTGCGCTCAAGGCTGCGAGTGAGTTTGCGCACGAGGTCGGTGCGCTTGACCGAGCGAGTGAGTTTCGAGAGGGCGCTCAGCGCATGAAGAGCGCGCTGCTTGCGCACATGTGGAGTCCAGAACGCAACATGTTTGCGCGCATGGCGACGTCGCGCCCCGAGGGTGGCTATGACCTCGACTTCACCCTCGATGCGAGCGCATGCGGGCTCTTCGCATTTGATGCCTTCGATGCGACCGATCCGCAGGTTGTGGCGCACATGCACGCAGTTCGTGATCGCCTGTGGGTGCACACCAATATCGGTGGGATGGCGCGATACGAACGCGACCCATACCACCAAGTCGAGCGCTACGACTTCGGGCGGGTTCCCGGCAATCCGTGGATCATCTCAACCCTCTGGTACGCACAGTGGCTGATCGAGAAAGCGCAAACCGAGACCGAGCTTTCTGAGGCGAAACACCTCTTAGAATGGACCTGTGCGCGCGCGTCGCCCTCTGGAGTGCTCGCTGAGCAGTTCGATCCATATTCGGGGGATCATCTCTCGGTGAGCCCACTCACGTGGTCGCACGCAGCGTTCATGACGACCGTCTTGAAGTATCTGCAGCGCCACACCCACCTGACGGGTGTCTCGCATGGTGTGCAGGCGCGCGCGTGAGCCGCGTGCGGGCACGAGTCGCAGCCGCCGTCATCCTCGTCCTCGTCATTGCAGTCACTGGATGGCGTCACTCGCCTCCCCCACTCGCTCGAGTCACTGAGCCTGGTCAATTCGATGGGTTCCGCGCACAGGAATTCTTGCGCGACTTCATCGCCGACGGTGCGCCTCGTGCAGTCGGTTCTCTTGGACACGCAGCGGCACACGAGCGTCTTTGCACGTCGCTCACGGCGCTCGGATGTGAGGTGATCGAGCAACCGTTCGTCGCGCGAGGGTGGAACCGCACCGCAGTGGCCATGACCAACGTGCTCGTGCGCATCCGCGGCACCGAGCCTGATCCGCAGCAAGGGTGCGTTCTCGTCAGCGCGCACTACGACTCAGTCTCACGGGGAGAAGGAGCCGGCGACAACGCGGCGGGCGTTGCGTGTGCGCTCGAGATCACTCGAGCGCTCAAGGCGGACCCACCTCGCAGGGACACGCTGGTGCTGTTCACCGATGGCGAGGAGGTCGGACTGCGAGGCGCCGCCGCATTTGTCGCCGAACATCCCGCGTGGAAAGACGTTGGCGCTGTCGTGAATCTCGACGCGCGCGGGAGTGATGGACCTGTGTACATCTTTGAAGTAGGCGCGGATCGATCGACGCATGCTGCGCTGCTCTTCGAAGTGAATCCCAGCGCGAAGACGACAAGCCTCGCAAGCGAGGCATACCAGCACATGCCGAACGGCACCGACTTCTCCGTCTACCGGCGTGGCGGATGCCCTGGATTCAATCTCGCATTCATCGGTTCTCCTCGCAACTATCACTCCCACGACGACACGAGGGCAACGCTTGATCCGCGCACAATGAACCAACTTGGCACGAATGCGTTGGCGCTCGTGCGTGCTCTCGCCGATGGATGGATCGGCATGGGATACCACTCGGGTCATCCGCAATCGGGGACGTCGGCCGTCTGGTTCGATTTCTATTCTGTCGCCGTGGTCTGGTGGCCCCCGTGGCTCACCCTCGTGAGTATCGGCCTCTCACTGCTTGTCCTCGGAGTTGTCCTGCGAGTGCATCGCCATCGATCAACCGCCTCACTGTTGGGAACGTTGATGGGAGCAACAAGCGCCGCATGCGGCGTGCTGTGCGCGATCGCCATCGGAACGGCCTTTTCGAGCACGATGCGCTGGTCGGAAAAGGTCGACATGCCGTGGCCTGCTGCCAGCATTTGGTGGGGGGATGCGCTGCTGCTCGTCGTCGGCGCAAGTTGCATCGTTGTCTTGTCGCGCGTCGTCAACCGTCGTCGACGTGCAAGGCGCACCGCAACGTGCGCCGATTGGGACACGTGGCTAGGAGGATGGTTGCTGATCGTGGTGCTGTGTGCAGTGATTGCGTGGGCGGCACCAGGAGCGATCCATCCCCTGCTCTGTCCACTCGTTGCGGCGTCGACCGTTTCTGCGGTGGGATGCACGAAACGGTGGGAGACGCTCAATGGATGTGCGCTCGCGAGCGGAACCGTTGCGCTCCTCGTGTGGGCTCCGCTCGAACCAGCGTTCGCTGATGCATTCGGTCTGGGACTTGGCGGCTTCACCGCACTACGCGGCGCGCTCGTCGCACTCGCATTTCGACCCCTATGCGACTGAAGGCTGTGCGACTGCAGTCAGCGCGGCTGAACTCAGCTGCTGCCTTCGCGCATGCGATCAACGCCCGCTGGAAACGGATACCGCGCGAAGACCCCCGTGCGCGGGCTGTCCCACGCTGAGACGGGCGGGTAGTAATCGCCGCGGTACCCCCCCTCGTACATCGCTTTGAGCACCGCTTCAATACTTGGCTCATTGCCATCGTGATCGCGAAGGCGATTGCTCTTGGCTCCAAGAAATGAAATCGTTGCTGCGGGCGAACGATCAGCGCGACCACTCAACATCTGTGTCACAGTGCGAAATCCGCGGTAGATGTCTTCGAGATTGAAGTGGTCACGTCCAGTTGGGCGCAGCAGCGCGAGCACGAGTATGCGATCGAGGTCGAACTTCAAGATGTACGGTTCTCGATCCTCTTTCGCATGCACGCTCACTGCTGAACGAAACATTTTTGCATAGCTCGTGGCCGAAGCGAGAGTCCATTGACTCGTTGGAACGAGTTTCAGAATCTCTCCAAGGATGCCATGCGTGTTGTCGGTGTCATTCACGCCGCAGACCAAGGTGCGATAGTGACCGTCAACGAGATCATCCAGAAGGTGCTGTCCCCACATCAGTCGAATGCGCGATGTCGCGCTACAGGCGCGCGGATCTCCTGATGGAAGCAGCGTGACCTTCGGACCGGCGAGGGGAATCTCGACCAATCGATCTCCGTCGCCCTCGTAAATGCGCGCTGTCTGGACGCCCCGCTTGAGAGGTTCCCGTGTGCCATTCGTTGGATGTGTCATGATCGACTCCTCGTCAGGGTGCCGCAGGTGGTGCGAAGAGCGGCTCAAACTGTCCCGCGCGCCACGATGGCACGCGAAACATCCATCCAGCCCACCGAGCAGCGTACTGATCGAGCGACTCGTTCGGTTCGGTTGCGCGCGCAGCGAACGCGAGGCGCACCCAGATTCCATCGCTTTCCTTCCACAGCCTCGCATCCACCGCATTGCCCCCGCCGAGGTGATAGATCGCTGCAATTTCTCCCTCATGGACGGGCTCGTCTGTTCGCGCCTTTCGTACATCGTCTGGTTGGAATCCTGAAAGGAGGTATGGAAGCGTTGACTTCAGCGCATCACGCATCGGATCTGCTGGAGCCCCCTCCGCAAGAGGAGGATTGACCTCCCATTGCTGATTCGTCTGCACGAGATTGAACGCGCCCACATCAATCTGAACAATCGATTTCGACTCGATCTCAGCGACAGGACCCGCGATCCATGGACCGACATCAGCGACCGCTGCGAGCCGTCCCTTGGCGCGGTAACTCTGATCGTCGCCGAATCTGCGGATGTACACCCCCGTCGGGGACTGCACCGCATTGCCGACGATGACATCCGTCGTCGCATCTGGTGATTCGTCGACGAAGATGCGAATTCGACGCGCGACTTTCGTCTCATCGGGCCACGCGAGCCCAAGCTCATGGTGGCGTTCGGGCTTCGCAGTCATCTTTTGCGTCGTTTCGAGCCCGATGAGCGCGCGCACCAATTCTTGAATCGGCTCACTCTGTGCAGTGAACCCATCGCGAGAGATGAGAGTCCAACCCTCCGCGCGACGCTCAACGCGCATCAACTGCTCTCCCGACTGGACTTCGATCGCAGTGATCCGAGGAGCGAGGTCGGTGAGTGGGTCGAGATATCGGTCGAGGTCATCAGGGACAACAGGCGACGCGCGCCTTGATTGAAGAATCACGCCAATGGTGACGAGCGCCAGCACTGCCACAAGCAAACCGCGGAGAAGCGTTGAATTGTTCATCGGGCGATTCCCCTCTTGAAGTGTGTGCGGCGCAGTCCCCATCCAACAGCAAGACATGCGAC
>SYHM01000127.1 GCA_005799205.1 Planctomycetia bacterium
ATCGATCCCCGGCAGTACGAAGCGTCACTCGCGCAGGCGCAAGCAACACTTGCACAAGCGATTGCAGAGCGTGACTATGCGAAGAAGGAGATGGATCGCAACGCGCCGCTTGTTCCAGCAAACGCGATCAGCCAGCAGACATTCGACCAACTCGTCGCGAACTACCAAGCTGACGAGGCACAAGTGCTTGCACAACAGGCGGCGGTGCTCAACGCACAGCTCAACCTCTCGTACTGCACGATGGCGAGTCCGTTCGCAGCGCAGTTGGGAGCGAGCCAGTCATTTGAGGGGGCCGTCGTTGGACCACAGGTCGCCCGCACGATCAACACGCTCGTGCAGCTCGATCCGATGTGGGCTCAGTTCAGCCCCTCGGCGACCGACTGGCCGCTGATCTCTGCAGCGCTCGCTGCTGGCCCACTGACTGCGCGCATTACGTATGGTGGCGATGCGAAGATCTCCGCCCCCGGGCGCGTCGTCTTCACCGACAACGTCGTCTCAACGTCGACATCGACGCTCATGATGCGCGTCGAATTCGAAAACCCACAGGGAATCTTTCGGCCAGGCACCTATGTCGGCGTCGAATTGCAGATGGGACAACAGCCTGATGTGCTCATCGTTCCGCAGCAGGCCGTTTTCGCACGCGAGGCCGATCTGTTTGTATGGAAGGTGATGCCTGACCAGACTGTGCAGAGTGTCCGCATTGAGCCGCTGCGCAAGACTGGCAATGTGCTCGCGCTCAAGAGTGGTCCCGCTGTCGGCGATCGGATCGTCGTTGACGGCGTCCAGAAGTTGCACGCGGGATCAAAGATCATCGATAGCACGCCCCAGGCTCCTGCGAAGTAAGTCACACCCATGGTTCGATTTTTCATCCACCGGCCAATCTTCGCAAGCGTGATTGCGATCATCACCGCGCTCGCGGGAGCGATCGCCATGGTGGTTCTTCCGATCGCGCAGTTTCCAAACATCGTGCCTCCGACGGTGCAGGTCTCGTCGAACTACAACGGTGCAGACGCTGTCACCGTGGCCAATTCGGTGACGATGCCCCTTGAGGCTCAGATCAACGGCGCTGAGGGCATGATCTACATGTCCTCGAACAGCACGAGCACGGGTGCGAGCGTGATCACTGTGACGTTTGAGGTCGGATACGACCTGAACATCGGCGCGGTCGATGTGCTGAACCGCACCCAGACGGCGATGGCGCAGTTGCCGCAGCAAGTGCAACAACTCGGCGTGTCGATCACCAAGCAGTCGACCAACCTCACCGTTGTCGTCTCGCTGCTCTCGCCTGATGGAACGTACGACAGCAAGTTTCTCTCGAACTACGCCAATATCGTTGTGCAACCCATTCTGTCTCGCGTCGACGGCGTCGGCGACTTGAACATCTTCGGGCTCCTGCAGTATTCGATGAGAGTCTGGCTCGACCCAGAGCGCATGACCGCGATGGGCATCTCAACGACCGAAGTTACGCAGGCAATTCAGGCACAGAATCAGCAAGCGGCGATTGGAAGCATCGGCGCAGCCCCAACGGTTGGTGAAACGGCGTTCAACATCACGCTCACTACCAAGGGCCGACTCTCGACGGCCGAAGAGTTTGCAGACATCGTCGTTCGGACTGGCGAGAATGGCGCCGTCGTTCGGATCAAGGACATTGGCCGCACCGAACTGGGCGCCTTCCAATACGGCTCGACATCGACAATGAACGGGCTGAGCACTGGAACCATCGGCGTCTACCAGCTGCCGAGTGCGAACGCCTTCGCCGTTGTTGAAGCGGTGAAGGCGCAAATGGAGCGGTTGCAGCCCATGTTTCCGCCAGGGGTGACATGGCAGGTCACCTACGACAGCACAGCCTTCGTCTCGGCTTCGGTCGATGACCTAGTGAAGACGCTGCTCGAGGCTGGCCTGCTCGTGCTGGCAGTGATCTTCATCTTCCTCCAGAGTTGGCGCGCGACGCTGATTCCGATGATTGCAATCCCAGTGTCGATCGTCGGCACGTTTGCAATCATGCTCGCGTTCGGATTCTCAATCAACACGCTGACGCTCCTCGGCCTCGTGTTGGCCATCGGGCTGGTTGTCGATGATTCGATCATCGTTGTTGAAAACGTCTACCGCCAGCTTGAACTGGGTGCCCCCGACGGCAAGACGGCCGCCGAGCGCGCAATGAAAGAAGTTGCTGGACCAATCGTCGCAACGAGTTCGGTGCTCTTGGCGGTCTTCATTCCCGCCGCGCTGATGCCTGGAATCACTGGACAGCTCTATAACCAGTTCGCGCTCACGATCGCATTCAGCATCGTGCTCAGCATGGTGAACTCCTTGACCCTCTCACCGGCACTCTGCGGAGTCTTCTTGCAGAAACCGCACAAGGCGACGTTTCGACCATATGTGCTTTTCAACGAGGTGTTCGAGACCTGCACTGGCCACTACTCGAAGTTCGTCCGCTATCTCTCGCATCGCTGGTACATCGTCGGGGCAACCTTCATCGCCGGGGTCATCGGCGTGGTCTTGATGTTCGATCACACCCCGACGGCGTTCATCCCCAACGAGGACCAGGGCTACTACTTCGTCGGATTTCAACTGCCTTCGGGGTCGAGCCTTGAGCGCACCGAGGCAGTGAGCCAGAAGGTGCTCGACATCGTCAAGGCCGATCCAGCTGTTGTGGACGTGATCCAAATCAATGGATTCAACTTCTTGACCTCGGTCGGAGAAGTCAACGCTGGCTTCATCATCGTCACGCTGAAGCCGTGGGATGAGCGCGACCCGCGCACCGAGAACGCGCGCGCGATCATCGTGCGCGCATTCCCGAAGTTGATCGAGATCCCAGAAGCCTCGGTCTTTCCC
>SYHM01000128.1 GCA_005799205.1 Planctomycetia bacterium
AACTCATGGCCACCCTCTCAGCCGCAGCACGAAGACTGCGTGACTTTCTGGCGTTCTGCCGGATCGAATGCGGACTCGCGCCGCTGACGCTTGAGGCGTACCGCCGCGATCTCGAACAGCTCGACGGATTCTTGCAGGAGCGAAAGGTCGTGGATCCGGCCGCGGCGACGATGCGAGACCTGTCGGACCACATTCGATGGCTCTCACGCGAGCGCGGATACGAACCATCCACGGTCACTCGGCACCTTGCGACCGTTCGCGTCTTCTTTCGCTGGCTGCACGCGACGGGATCGATCGCGCGAGACCCCGCGCGGCTGCTTGAGCGACCCACACTGTGGAAGCGACTTCCCGGTGCGATGACTGCAAAGCAGATGCAGTCACTCGTTGAGTTTCCTTCGCCGGCCGATGGACCCCTGTGGCTGCGCGACCGAGCGATGCTCGAATTGATGTATGGCGGCGGGCTTCGCGCGAGCGAGGTGTGCACCGTGAAAGTCAACGACTTTCACGAGACGCTCGGCGCGCTTGCCGTCACTGGAAAGGGAGGCAAACAACGCGTCGTGCCAATCGGCGTGCCAGCGATCGAGTGGACGAAGCGCTACCTCACCGAGTGCCGTCCCACGCTGGTGCGCGCCGGAACGACCCGCGATGCATTCCGCCTCCTGCTGTCATTTTCAGGACGCCCACTCGATCGTGTCGCTGTCTGGCAACTCGTCAAGAAGAATGCTGCGCGCGCAGGGCTTGCCGATGTTCACCCGCACACTCTTCGCCACTCGTTTGCAACGCACTTGGTGCAAGGTGGCGCAGACTTGCGCGTGATCCAAGAACTGCTGGGCCATGCGAGTATCACGACAACCCAGATCTACACTCACGTGACACGCGATCACCTCAAGGATGTGATCGCGAACTGCCATCCCCGAGAGATGAAGCCACGCGATAAGAAGTCGCCACAGGCCACGCGCTCCCCTCCAGGTCAGCCAATCGTCAAGCGGCGCGTGAAGTAACCAAGCTTCGCTGCGTCCTTCGCCATCGCGAGCGTCTCTTCGGCAACCACGTTCGCCCGTGCGCACCCATCGCGCACAATGTCGATGACCACCCCATCGTTGCCTTCGTACTGTCGTCGTCGCTCACGCATTGGCTCGAGGAGAGCGTTCAGTGCTTCGGCGACTTCGACCTTGATATGACCGTCTCCGATGTTGTCACCGCGGGCGTAGCGATCCTTCAATTCGGCGACTCGCGCCGCATCGGGAATGAACGCATCGACAAACTGAAAAAGCGCGTTGTTCACATCCCCTGGTTCCGTCGGGCTCTGGCGCCCGGTGAAGATGCGTCCAACCTTTTTCTGAACCTCTTTGGGTGTGTCCGCGATGAAAATCGCATTGCCGAGGCTCTTACTCATCTTGTTCACTCCATCGATTCCCATCAATCGACCCACGGCACCGACATCGGCTCGTGGAACCGGAAACGTGCCACCGAGAGCGACATGATCTGCGTCGTCAGCGTGCTCTGAGACTCCGCAGAAAATCTGATTGAATCTGCGCGCAACCTCCCGCGTCATTTCGAGATGAGGAATCTGATCCTCTCCGACTGGCACTCCCACAGGGCGAAATGCGAGGATGTCGGCAGTTTGCCCAACGGCATAGAGAGGAAATCCAAACGAGTAAGACTCTCCGAGACCCTTGATCTTGATCTCATCCTTCAGCGTTGGATTGCGCATCACCCGATTGAAGGGCAGGAGCATCGCGAAGAGAAATGTGAGTTCGGCGATTGCGGGCACTTCACTCTGAAGAAAGATTGCCGAGAGCTTCGGGTCGATCCCCATTGCGAGGTAGTCCCGCACAATCTCGATCGAATCACGGCGAATCTCTCCCGCAAGTTCAGCGCGCGTTGTGAACGCGTGCATGTTGGCGATGAGAAAGTAACACTCGTGCGACTGCTGCAATTCGACTCGCCGCTTCACGCTTCCAACCCAGTGGCCAAGGTGGAGCGTGCCAGTCGGTGTATCGCCCGTCAAGATGCGTGGTCGCGAACTCGCGATGGACTTGGTCGAAGCGGTCATGCGGTGAAGAACAATATCAGGTTGATGAGGTTGAAGAGCGAATGCGCGACGATGGGCGCGATGATGCGTCCTGTGCGCTCCATCAACCATCCCAGCACCATTGCGAGAGCGAAGAGCGTTGTGAGCCCTGATGCCATCGCTCCGTCAGCAAGCGCCGGCACATGCACCGCCGCGAAGAGTGTGCTGGTGGCGGCAATCGCCGTCCACACTGGCACTCGCACCATTCGCAGCGCCCGCAAGAGTCCTCCTCGAAAGGCGAGCTCTTCAGTGATTGGCGCGCACACAAGGACCACTGACACCATCGCCGAGCGCCACGCGTCGCTGGGCGAACTGCGCAGTAACTCAAATGTCGAGTGGCCCTCGGCTGGCGGCGGCCGGCCTCCACACAACGCTTCGACCGACGATGCGAGCGAGCCGATGACCTGCAATGGAAACCACGCGAGCGCAAGCGCCAGCGCACCGACCAGAGCGGACTTCGTTCTCGACAAAGGTGCCCGCATCCACAGGATGGATTCGTCGTCCGCGTTGTGCCCCGTGTGCGCAAAGAGTCCCTTGCGCTCAGCCGCGACTAGAAGTCCAATGAAGAACATCTGAACGGTAAAGACACCGATCGACCAGACGACCGCGGACTGCAGCGATAGTTGGTCTGTGGTGATTCCAACAGCGGACACGAGCATGCCACCCGCGTACGGACCAACCCCAAGCAGCAACACGAAGAGCAGGAGTGACGCTCCAGGGTTGAGCGACCATGCGTTTCGTGGAGCGTGACCCAATTGCATCGCGCGCGTTGTGAGCGCCCACCCCAGAATGACAACTCCAGCGGCGAGCGGGAGGATCGGCGCACGCTCGACGTCTATCTGGGGCGAACCCGCGACTTCCCCTCTACTCTGCTCTGCCAGCGCGAGCGCACCCATGAGCGACAGACTTGCACAGATCGTGAAGCGCAAACGCATCGAGGTCGAGCAGGCGCAGCAAGCCGTTCCCATCGATGAACTACGAGAACGCATCGGCGAACTCGGACGCCCGCGCAACTTCTTCCAAGCGGTGGTTGACCACGGAAGCACAACGCGCACTCGACTCATCGCCGAGGTCAAGCGCAAGAGCCCATCAGCCGGAGTGATTCGCGAGGACTTTGACCCAGTCGCCATCGCTCGACACTATCACGCCGCAGGGGCTTCGGCGATCTCGTGCCTGACCGATACCGATGACTTCGGCGGACAACTTGAGTTCATTCACGCGATTCGCGATGCGATCCCATTGCCTGTGCTTCGAAAGGACTTCATCGTTGACCCCTATCAAATCTGGGAGTCGAGGGCCGCCGGTGCCGATGCGGTTCTCTTGATCGCTGAATGTCTGCGCGAGAGCGAGATCATCGACTTTCAGATTCTCAGCGTCGAACTGGGCATGACGACACTGCTCGAAGTTCACGATGCAGAGCAACTCTACCGAGTGGCAAACCATGTCGGTTTTCCACACGCGGGATACTCGCTGCTCGGCATCAACAACCGAAATCTGCGAACCATGAAGACCGACATCAACCACTCCTTGCGCATGGCTGATTTGGTCGATGACGCTCGCGTGCTTGTCAGTGAGTCGGGCATCACGAGTGCGAACGACCTCGCGCGACTTCGCGCACATGGAATACACATCGTGCTTGTCGGGGAGCATCTGATGCGCCAGCCGGACATTGAGCAGGCGGTGCGCGACCTGCTCAAATGAACGGCGCTGACCTCCGCCCTCAGGCGCGAGCGTGTGCAGCGATGAGGTCGGCGATCCGCCAACCTGTCAGCGCAGCGCCAATGCGAATCTGATCGCCTGCGACGAAGAGTTGGAGTCCCATGCCTGGGTCGAGACTCCAATCACCGCGAATGCGACCCACAAGGACTGGATCGATTCCTGCTGCATTTAACGGCTCTGGGAATCGGTTGTTCGCACGGTCATCCACGACCTGAACTGATGGCGCAGCCGAGAGAATCTCGCGCGCTCGAGCCTCAGAGAGAGGACGCTCAAACTCGAGTCCGATCGCCTCGCAGTGCGCGCGCAGGACTGGTACTCGCACGCAGGTGGCCGAGATGCGCACCGCTGGCTCTTTCCAAATCTTTCTCGTCTCGTGCAGCAGTTTGGCTTCCTCTTCGTTGTATCCCTCGTCACCGATGGCGCTGTTGTGGCTGAAACAATTGAAGAGGTACTGACGTCCGAAGATCGATGTGTCCATCGCACGATCCGAAGCGAAGGCATGCGCCTGCGACTCGAGTTCGCGCATTGCGGCAGCTCCCGCGCCGCTCGCTGCCTGGTAGGTGGCAACCGTCATGCGCCGAACGCCCGCCTCACGGTGCAGTGGAGTCGCTGCAACAAGCGCGACGATCGTTGAGCAGTTTGGCACGGCGACGATCGCAGGCCCTTGCGCGAACGCGATCGCATCAGGATTCACCTCGGGGATCACAAGCGCGACGGTGGGATCCATGCGAAACGCGCTCGAATTGTCAACCGCCCACGCCCCTGCAGCCACTGCCTTTGGAGCCCACTCTCGTGAGATCGACTTACCTGCAGAGAAGAATGCGATGTCGACCTCGTCGAAACACCCATCACGCAACACCTCGAGCGGAATGCTCTTCCCGGCAACGACGACGCTTCGCCCCATCGACCGCTGGCTTGCGATCAGGCGGACGCGTGAGGGGTCGACGCCGCTCGCCGCGAGCAATTCGAGGAACTCCCCACCAACCGCGCCAGTTGCCCCAACAACGGCGATCTTCATATCACGATTGATCGGTGACTTTCTCATGAGAAATGAGCGCCTGCGCTTGCCATTTTGAAACTGTATCGTAGGTTGTTCAGGCGACTGAACCTCGGTTGTGTTGATCGAAGCCCGTCGCCCCGTGTGAGGAGTTCATCATGACATCAAAGCCAGCGAATTCGTCGAAGAGCAAACCAAAGTCCGTGAAGCTGACTGACGCAGAACTTGAGAAGGCAAGCGGAGGCGGTTCAAGCCGCGTTGCGCGCAACTCAACCGCCGCCCGTCACGCTCGGACACCCAAGCGCTAATTCAGCGACGCTTCTTCGCCACTCAACAGCCGAGGTGTGTGAATGCCTTGGAGTCAGCGACCGGACATGCTCCTGACCGGCCGCTGGCTCCTTTTTTTGTGTTCCCCGTGCAGCCGCTCGCTGTACAGCCGCTAGATGAGGCTCTCGTCGTCGAAGTCGACCAGTTGCCGGCGCGCCATCTCTTGGAAGGGACCATCGACCGCGATGAGTTCTGTGAACGAACCGGACTGCACGATTCGCCCCGCTTCTACAACATAGATTCGGTCCGCTGAGCGAATGGTGCTGAGACGATGGGCAACCACGATGCGCGTCGTTTGCAACGCCTCAAGGCTTCTCACAACCTGAGCTTGCGAAATCTCATCGAGCGCACTTGTCGCCTCATCAAAGATGAGAATGCGGGGCCTCGTCACCAGAGCCCTCGCGATCATCAGTTTCTGAACTTGCCCACCCGAAAGGGTCTGATCGGTGACATACGTGTGCACCCCCATCGGCATGCGTGCGACTTCATCGTCAAACCCCGCGGCCTCGATTGCTGCCTCAGCGTCCTTGGCAGTGAACAGTGTGCTCCCAACGATGTTGTCGAGAATGGAGCCTGGAACAACGCGCGTGTTTTGAACGACCGCGCCGATCTGGCGCCGCACTGAGACGAGGTCAAGCCTTCCGAGCGCCTTGTCGTCAAACAACACCTCACCCTCGCTCGGGCGGTTCATTCCGAGGATGAGCTGGATCAACGTGGACTTTCCGCTGCCCGAACCGCCGACGATGGCGACGCTCTCGCCCGCGGCAACATGCATCGTGATTCCAGAGAGCACCTCGTTGGCACTACCTGGATACGAGTAATGAACATCGTCGATGTCGATCTTGCCTGCAAGAACCCCAGGCTGCTCGCGGTCGGCTGTGCGTTCGGTGGGCGCGCTCAGGATCGGCGCGATGCGACGAAGCGTCGACCTGAGCGCCGAGAGATCGCCGAGGTGTTCGCCGAACTCGAGAACCGAATACAGCGCGGCAACGAATGCGGCGTTGAACATCAGGTACTCAGCAACGCGATCTCTGCCCCCCGCGTCAACGCCGGCGATCGCGCCGCTCGCATCGACCGGAAGGAAGACGATCCAAAACACGATCAGGCAGATCATCGGAAAGCCAGAGGCAAACGAATCAAAGCAGCGCTCAAGAGTGCGAATTCGCATCGTTGCCGCGCGCATCTCGCGAAACGGGGCCATCCACCGTAGTGTCGCGTACTGCTCGCTCGCTGCACTTCGAATCGTGTCGATGCCTGCGATGAACTGCAACGCCATCGTTGAAAGGCGCCCTTGGCCATCGAGCACCGTCGATGAAAGCTGCGACCGAAGCGCGCTCAGGACAAGACTAAACAGCACTGCAATCACGAGCAGTACACATCCAAGGAGTGCTGCCTTCGTACTGACGGCAAGCATCACACCGAGGTACATCAGTGAGAAGACCCCTGCCATGATTGCTGAAATTGCTGCGCCTGAGATCACTGCGTGCAACTCTCCAACCGAGAGGATGCGATCGGCGAGGTCGCCGCTAGTGAATGCACGAAAGGCCTGCGTGGGCATGCGGAGACAGCGGTCGAGCACTCCTCCGAGGGCTCGGCTTGCCATCCGCGACTCCGACCGCAAGAGCAGATTCGAAACAACGAATCCACACGCTGCAGCAGTGAGCGTCGTTGCGAAGAGGACGCTGCCGAGTGACACGAGCGCCCATCCATCGTTGCTCGGAAGGACCCGTGTCACAAGAACCCCTGTGGCGATCGGGATCGCGAGATTCACCACACTCGCCAAGCCTGACACGAGAAACGCTTTCAGAAAGTCTCGCTCAGATCCACGAACAACGAAGCGCACGAACTGCGCCATGGTGGTGTGGTGAGCCGAGATCGTCGGATGGAACTGCGATGCCGTGCCCGTCAGTTGCGCAGCAAACGCGGCATCAACTGGAACCGGTCCGTGGGTCGCTCCCGCCGAGTGGACATACGCAACCATTCCGTTCCGTGTGGCGAGGACAGCGACTGGCGCGTGATCCTCTGCGCGAAAGGCCAGCAGTGAACCGACACCGCTGTGCCACCACCCCGGATCGAGAAACACGGGACGGATGCCAAGCCCCGCAACGTGCGCAAAGATCTGCTCGGGCCTGCGCGTGTTGTCTCGCGGAATGCGCGTCGGAATCGTCGCGGGATCGGTTCCGATCTCTTGAGCGATCTGCGTGCAAGCGCGCACAATTGGAGGAAGCCGGCCATCTGGAAGTGCATCTCGGCCCAGTGCCGTGCGTTGCACGAGCATCGACTGGATGTCTTGTGGGAAGGCGAGGCGAGATGCGGCGACGCTCACGAGGCGACGAAGGTGTCGCGAGAAGGCAGACTCGATCGTTGCAGCACCGCGCCTCGCGAGCTCGCTCGCGCAGTGCGCACACGCGGCCGCGAGTGGCATCTCAGTAGGCAGCGAGGCGCCGCACGCGACAAGTCCCATAGCGAGGGCCGCAGCGAGTGCCTCCGCTGCAGCGCTTTTTGGCGCAATGCGCGACAGCGCATCCGCCGCGACCCGCACGACTTCAGATTCACTGATTGGCACTGCTTCGACGCCTGGCGCACAACCTGAGAATGCGCCGCCGGGGGGAATGACGCAGAGGCGATGTCGACGGCCGCGGGGGCTGGCTCGTGCGAAAAGTACGACCGATCCCTGCACCACAACCACCAGGTCGTTGGTCCCACCGAGGTCAATACTGCTGCGACGATCGAGATACGCGGCCGTTCCACCGCACTCAAGCGAATGCTGTCCAGCCGACTTCTGGTCGTCGTCTTTCGGGGCGCTCATGACTCTTCACCGTCAATGAGATCGCGATAGACACCATCCATCGCAAGCAACTGGTCGTGTGTTCCCCGCTCGACGACAGCACCATCATCCATCACAATGATTTCGTCGCAATCACGAATCGTGCTGAGCCGATGAGCGATGACGAGACAGGTCACACCGCGGCGACGCAGCGCCTCATCAAGTGCTAGCTCTGTGACTGGATCGAGAGCACTCGTCGCTTCGTCAAGGACCAAGAGCGCCGGACGGCGCGAGAGGGCGCGTGCGATGTCGAGCCTCTGCGCTTCGCCACCTGAGAAATTGCCTCCACCCTCCGCGACTGGCTGATCGAGTCCGCCGCGCGCGCGAATGAGTTCGGTGAGCTGGGCATCGTCAAGAGCCTCTGCCATCCACGCATCTGGAATATCTGGATTCCACAGCGAGAGATTCTCGCGCACCGTTCCCTGGAAGAACGCTGGCCGCTGCGAGATCGACGCGATGCTCGCAGCTCGAACGTGGCGTGCGATCTGCCGCAGAGGCTGTCCATCAATGAGGACATCGCCTTCCCACGGTTCAAGGAGGCCTGCGGCGAGGCGGGCAACTGTTGACTTGCCGGACCCCGTTCCTCCGACAAGAGCGACGCGCCCACCAGACGCCACTTTGAGAGAGAAGTTCTCGAGCAGTGGGCGCTGACCACGCCCATAGCCAAAGGTCACATTGCGAAGCTCAAGGTCGCCGTCGGCGTACTCGATTGCCTGCGCGTCATCTGATTCAGGATCGATCGCCAACGAGTCAACTTCGTGACACATGACATCGTCGAGTCGGCCCAGATCAGCACGCACCGTCTGAATCTCGCGAATCAACTCGGCGAGTCGCGTGACGGGAGTCATGAACCCTAGAAGCAGAATCTGTAACCCGAGCAGGGTTCCGATCGTCATCGTTCCTTGCATCACCTGCCACCCGCCGAACGAGAGCACGAGGACCGATACAACCACCGCTTGAAACCAAGATGGAAGGATGCTGATCGCGTTCGAAAGCATGTTGGCGCGCTGTCGAGCAGCGGTCACGCGCGCTGCAAACCCCATCGATCTGCCAAAGAAATCTGCTTCACGCCCTGCTGCCTTCAGCGACTCGAGCGTGAGGAGTCCCGCGATGATCGCTCCCTGCTTCATTCCTTCTTGCTGCTGAAGCGACTGCGCTTGATCGACGCGCGCACGCGCGACCCCAAAGAGAAGTCCCAACGTGACGAGGACCGCAACCAATGCGATGACGCCCATTGGCAAGTTGATCCAACTGATGGCGGCAAGAAAAGACACCAGCGTCAGAATCTGCACGATTGCAGGCGCGAACTTGCTCGCGAGAAGCGCGGCGACTCCATCATTGCTTTGCACCCGCTCAACAATGTCTCCGGGATAACGCTGCGCGAAGAAGGTTGTCGGCAATCGAAAGAGTTGCTGCACGAAGTTGGCCGTGCGCTCAAGTGAAAGCTGCTGCTCGAGCCGGGCGAGGGTCAGTTGCTGCAGCAGCATCAGGCCGTTTTCGATAACGAGTGCCGCGACGGCAGCAAGCAGAATCCACGGCATCCAATCGGTGCGGCCGTCGGCGAGCACACTGTCGACATAGCCAGCGGCAATTCCAGGGATCGCCACCATCGGAATCGCAAGCAGCATTCCAACAAACACTGTGAGCCAGATCGCGGAAGCGCTTCCTCGGATCCAGGCCATGACAAGACTCAATGACGATGGGGCGCTCCCGGTTGCTTCAAACGCCTCACTCGGCTCCATCTGCAAGACGACCCCAGAGAACTCAGAGTTGAACTCGTCAGGCGAGACGAGACGCCTGCCAGTCGCTGGGTCCATGATGCGATACCCGCGGGCGTTCCACCCCTCGAGCACAACAAAGTGGTTGAGTCCCCAGAACACGATCGCAGGCAGCGCCATGTCAGAGAAGTCATCGACCTCACATCGCACTCCGTCGGCGTCGAGACCGAAATGGCGTGCGGCGCGCGCAATGCGAAGCGCGTTCGATCCATCACGATCGACTCCCACGGCTTCTCGTACTTCTTCAAGCGGCCGGTAGGCCTTGTAGTAGGCCAACACGCTGGCGAGACACGCCGCCCCGCACTCTGCGGCAACGACTTGCATCGTGGTCGGAACTCGCACGCAGCGTGCCCTTCCACCTGGAAGCGATGGAGCGTCGTCGGATTGTGCGGTGTCGACTTCGCCCGACTCTTCGACCGTCATGGCAACGAACCGCCATCTGCGCCGAGTCCTGGAAGCACGAGCGACACGGGACGCACCTGATCGACGATGATCTCGATCTCGCACGGGACTCCGCTCGCCGGTTCGAGAGGGCTGTCAACAGAGGTGGCCCACACGAGACCACCGACACGACTGGGATGGCGTTCGAATGAGACGACGAGTGTGCTCACGCTTCCAAATCGCTCGCGGATCAACTCGATCACCCCAGCATTTGGCACCCGCCCGAGCATCTGCTCATGACTCGTCACAAGATCATCGATCTCGGTCACATGTCCTAGCGCTTGCGCATCGCGAAACGAATGTCGAGCACCAAACGATGCGCGAACAGCCATCCCATCTCGGATGCGCTGTCCATCTGCGTGAGGCACGAACGCAATGCATGTTGGGGCGTCAGACCCTGTCGCAACAATTGCGAGCACCTGCCCGCGCGTGACGGAGTCCCACTCCTCGACCGCACAAGAGATGAGGGTGCCTGCAGCCGACGCGACAATCTGCCTTGTCTCAGCGTCCGCGGACGGGCCGGTCGCGATGACTGCGATGCACTCGCCAGCTTCGACTTGATCTCCGTCGTGCTTGCGAAGCTGACGAATCAGTCCATCCATCGGCGCATTCACGGTGTCAAACCGCTCGCCACGCAGGAACACGCCGCTTCCAATCACAACGAGTGGAATACGCCCAAAGAACCCCCATGTCGCCACCGCACCCAACAGCAGTGCGAGCGCCGCGGTGACGATCCACATGCGAGGAGTGATCAACGGGCTGAGGGTGTTGAGTCGATTGCGACCGCCCATCGACTCGAGAGCGGACTTGCGAAACAGGCTTGGCTCACCGTCACCGCTTGGAGTCATGGCACCAAAGAATACCTCGCGGCGACCGAGTGACCGCTCATCGCACGCCGTTCGTGGCGAAGAAAAATCGAGCGACGCGTGCGTGAAAGGTCGACTCGTCTGGACGCACAAAGACGAAGTGGCCCTCCATCGTCCCCCACGAGGTTGGTAGCGGACAGAAGCTCGAGTACTCAAATGACTCACCCGGAGCGAGTTGCGGATACTGGCCGACAACGCCCGGACCTTCAACATCATGGCTCGTTCCATCGGCGTCTACCACCCGCCATGAGCGGCTCTTGAGCGAGGCTGCCTCAGTGCCTTCGTTGGTCATCCGCACGCGGTAGGCGAAGATGAACCTCTCGCGCTCGGGGTCGGACTGCAGTTCATCGAATGACGGGTCGACCGTGACGCGAATCCCTTCGGTGACCGCGTCCGAACCGCGACTCTTGTGAACTGCAGTAGTCATTGCCGCAGAATAGGCGGCGCAAAGCCACCGCGCTCATGATCGCTCGAGTGCGAGCTCAATGCAGTGACCTTCGCCGACAAATTGCCACCTCATCAGCCGGCGATTCGATCGATACTTGACCTTCGAAGCGACGACCGAGAGCTCATGAGAGTGTGGGATACGCACACTGCCAGTGCACCCGGTTGCATCCGTCTGCACAGACCATCCATTTGGATCGCGCGTGATGCCATCCATTTCCTTCCCAAGTTCAACGCTGGCACCCTTGATGGGCGCACCGGTGGTGGCGTCGACGACTCGAAACGAGACCGACTTGAACTCGAGTGAGCGAAGCGTGAGCGTGACATCTCCATGTTCTGGCACATCATCGAGCGTGCGCCGTTCACGGTCGAATCCTGCCGCGCGGGCTGTCAGATAGTTTCGCAGTCCTTCGTGCACTGTGACCGTGGCGCAGCCGTCACCTCCAGTGATGACATACTGAATCGGCGGCAAACCCCACCGGGCTTCGACACCATCTCGCGGAAGAAACAACCCTGCGTGAGCAACAACTTCGACGCCTGGCATCAACCTCCCCGATTCACTGCGTACACAGACGCGCACGGCGCGCGGATGGGTTGGTTCAATCGCGACCTCGATCGTCGATCCCGCCGCGATCGACTCAAACTCGATGTAGTTGGATGGAGACGCTGCCACGATCTGGCCCAACTCTTCCGGAGGCACTCCCAGTCCGCTCGGCCGAGGAACAATCGCGATTTGCGTTGGGATGTACCCCGGACGAAGAATCGCGAGGTTCGTTGCACGCGCATTGAGGACCAGCGCAAGCTGTCCTTCAGGATCGGTCTGCTTGGCCGCGGCCGTCCCTGGAAAAAAGTGAAAGAACCGTGCGCCATGCTGACGAACATCGGCCCCTTCGATCGGCGCTCCAGTCTCTCGGTCGAGCGTTCGAATCGTGATCGGCTTGCTCACACATCCAGCCACCAGTGCCAGCGCGACGATCACGAGGCGGCGCAACGATCCGTGAACACGACGGTGCATTGGAGAAGGCAGTGTCAAAGGAACAGGTCTTCGCTACTATGAAAAGCCAGTCACTTTGGGGATTGGTGTAACGGTATCACAACAGACACAGACACTGTTTTTACTAGTTCGAATCTAGGATCCCCAATTTCACTCGCGCGCTCGCTTCACACGTCGCCTCACACTAAGGTGGAAGCCCATGCGCGTGGTCAGCCTCTGTCCAACTGCAACTGAAACGCTCTGTCGCATCGGAGGCGAACGATTCCTTGTGGGTCGAAGTCAACAATGCGACTGGCCACCGAGCGTTGTCGCGTTGCCCTCGGTACCCAGTTTCGAAGCGCTGCGCGAGCTTCGGCCCGATGTGATTCTCGCTCCGAAATCGGGCGCCGCGTTCCCACTCGACTCTGGCGCATTGCAGACCACTCTCGCGTCGATCCATCCTGTACCGGTGCTCCTGACGATCGCTCCAGCATCCATCTGGGACGTGCTCGACGACTGCCTGCGCATCGGGGCCGTTGTCGGATGCGCAGACTCTGCCGAACGTGCCATGGTTGAGTTGCGCGAAGCGTGGTGGACCGCAGTCGACTTCGTGAACCCATATGAAGAGGGCCCCGAGCTGCTCTTTCTTGAATCGGTCGAACCGCTGATGTGTGCAGGACGCTGGACTCCCGAACTGATTGTCTCAGCGGGTGCGCGCTCCTCGCTCAATCCGCCAGGGGCGCGGAGCCGACTGGTTGCCCCGCAGGACATTCTGGCTGCCGCTCCCGACCGGGTCATTGTCTGCCCCTGCGGTTCTGGCATCCCCGAGATTCGATCGGCGATGGCGACCTTGCGAAGCGAGCGTTGGTGGCCGCTCCTACCGGCCAACCTCGGGGGCCGCGAGCGAATAGCCCTTGTCGACGGAAATCAAATGTTCAACCGCCCTGGACCGCGCCTCGTCGATGCATTTCGCTGGCTGACCGGATGGATCAATCATCGCCCAGAACTGATCCCCGATGGGTTTCCCGTTGAGCTGGCGTGAGCAGGTTCGGCACACAGTTTGCTAGACATGGCTCTTGAGGACAACCCATGCAATTCGACAAATTCACCACGCTCGCTCAACAGGCTCTCTCGCAGGCACAGTCGCTCGCGGTGCGCGACCAACACAGCGAAGTGACGTCACTCCATCTGCTCAGTGCGCTGTTAAGTGAGAAGGACTCCCCTGCTGCGAGCGTCTTGACGAAGGCGGGGATCGACCCGGCTCGTATCGCAGCAACAGCAACCGCCCAACTTGCGCGACAACCGCGAGCGCAGGGAGGTTCATCGACGGCGGGTCGTGAACTCACTGAGACGATCGGAGCAGCGGAGCGACTCGCGCAGAAGCTCAAGGACAGTTATGTCTCGAGCGATCATTTGCTCGTCGCCATTTCGCAGACTCGTGGAGCAGGCAGAGACCTCTTTGCCGCAGTCGGCGTTGATGCGAACGCCCTCGAACGGGCGGCGCTTGAGATTCGCAAGTCAAGCGGAGTGCAAGGCATTCACGATCCTGGCGCCGAGAGCAGCCTCGAAGCACTGAAGAAGTACGGAAAGGACCTCAACGAACTCGCGGCGAACGGAAAACTCGACCCAGTCATCGGTCGCGACGAAGAGATCCGCCGCTGCATGCAAGTGCTCTCACGGCGCACGAAGAACAATCCAGTGCTCATCGGCGAACCCGGCGTTGGCAAGACCGCCATCGCAGAAGGGCTGGCGCAGCGAATCGTCAATGGAGATTGCCCAGAGTCAATGCGCGCCGCACGAATCATCACCCTCGATGTCGGTCAGCTGCTTGCAGGTGCGAAGTACCGAGGCGAATTCGAAGAGCGCCTCAAGGCCGTGCTGCGCGAAGTGGCATCGAGCGAAGGTCGCATCATTCTCTTCATCGACGAACTTCACACAATTGTCGGGGCGGGACAGGGAGAAGGCGCCGTTGGCGCAGGGCAGCTGTTGAAGCCTGCACTCGCGCGTGGCGAACTGCACTGCATTGGAGCGACGACTCTCGACGAATACCGCAAACACGTCGAAAAGGATGCTGCGTTTGAACGACGATTTCAGCCAGTGTTCGTCGGCGAACCGTCACTCGAAGACACAGTGGCGATCCTTCGTGGATTGAAGGAGCGATATCAGGCGCATCATGGGGTGCGAATTCAGGATGCCGCGCTCGTCACAGCCGTTGAACTCTCGGATCGCTACATCAGTGATCGCTTTCTGCCAGACAAAGCGATCGACCTACTTGACGAGGCCGCGAGCAGACTGCGCATCGAGAATGACTCGATGCCCGCCGAACTCGACGCGATTCGTCGCGATATCACTCGTCTCGAGATTGAGAAAGCGGCGCTCCAGATGGAAAAGGACCCACAGAGCGCAAAGTTGCTTGCAGGGGTTGACCAAGAACTCGCGGGTGAGCGTGAACGCGATCGCGCGATGACAGCTCAATGGGAGATCGAAAAAAAGGACCTCGACACGATCAAACGGATCGACCGCGAACTCGAGTCATGCCGCATTGCGTTCGAGCAGGCTCAGCGTCGAGGCGACTTTGAGCGAGCGGCGCGCATCCAGCATGGTGAGATTCGCGACCTTGAACTTCGAAAGAGCGATGCAGCGGCGTCACTTCGCGCGCGCATTGCCGCGGGCGGAGCGCTCGTGAAGGAAGAAGTCGACCCCGAAGCGATCGCCGAAGTCGTCGCGAAATGGACTGGAATTCCAGTCTCGAAGCTCGTCGA
>SYHM01000129.1 GCA_005799205.1 Planctomycetia bacterium
CGCTTCCTTTTGCTCAGCCTCTTTCGCCTTGGTGTATCCGTCGCTTCGGTAGTCAGTTTCGTAGAAGCCGCCCCCTTTGAAGAGCACGCCAGCGCCGATGCCGATCTTGCGTTCGACGCGCTTGCGTTTGCACTTGGGACAGGTCTTCACCGGTGAGTCGGTGATCGGTTGAAATCGCTCAAAGGCGTGACCGCAGGCGCCGCAGACATATTCATAGGTCGGCATGTCAAGATTCTGGCTTGGGAGCAACCGCGACCTTTGCGCTGCGAAGTGGCACATCGCCAAGGCGATACCCCGCCTGCAAACACTGTGCGATATGGCCGGGAGCAATCGCTGGCGCGCTCTGCTGCATCACCGCCTCATGCACGCGCGGATCAAACTCATCACCGACCGCAGGGTCGATGCGCTCGATGCCACACTGGCTGAGCGCCTTCAGCAAATCTGCACGCAACAGATCGACTGCGTCCCCGAGTTTCTCGACTGGCAGCGCGCGCAGATTGTGGCCAAGCGCGAGGTCCATGTTTTCAAGCACTGGCAGGATCGCACGCGCGACATGGGTAATGCCAAAGTCGTGGGCACGCGCTTCGTTCTCGCGTGCGCGCCGCTGAAAGTTTTGCCCGTCAGCGAGCACGCGCAGGTATGCGTTGTGCTTTTCGTCGAGCTGCTTCTGCAAGTCGACGATCAACGCCTGCTCTGCCGATAGCGTTTCGAGTTGAGGTTCCTCAGGCATGGGATCAGTTGATTCAGTCATCATGTCGAACTCCTGTGGACTTTAGCTTCCTGCAATCGTGTCCTTGATCTTCTTCCAGACTCCCTTGCCCGCGGGAGCCAGTTCTTCGTGAGCGATCGCCTGTGTCTTGGCGAACTGCTCGAGCAATTCGCGCTGCGCCACCGAGAGCTTTCGTGGCACCTCAACGCAGACGCCGATTCGCAGATCGCCGCGCACCTTGGGTGAGCGCAAATGGGGTAGTCCCGCTCCCTCGATCATCAGCACGTCGCCATGCTGGGTGCCGCGTGGAATCTCGAGCGTGTGCGGTCCTTCAAGTGTCTCGACTGATGTCGTGCCGCCTAAGGCAGCAAGCGCAAAGCTGATGTCGCGCGTCGATACAAGATCATCTTCAACGCGCTCGAATGCCTCGTGTTCTGTGACAACGACGACGACATGGAGGTCTCCACGAGGTCCCTTGCCCGCGGGGTCTGCCTCTGGAGGAGGTGGTTCCCCTTCGCCGCCGACGCGAATCACCTGGCCATCTGAGATTCCTGCTGGAATCTTGACCGCGAGCTTGCGGTGCTTTGGAACGCGCCCAGGGCCTCGGCACTCGTTGCAGAACTCAGTGATGACTTGCCCGCGACCTCGGCAGTTGGGGCAGGTGGTGACCATGCGAAACATGCCGCCAAGACCTGCCTGTGCAACTTGCCCGCTGCCAGCGCAGGTCGGACACTTGATCGGCTTCGTGCCAGCCTTCGCACCTGACCCCTCGCAGGTCGTGCAGACATCGCGGCGCGTGAATGCGACTTCGACATCCTTGCCGTCGAGGACATCGTTGAGAGAAATCTCGACGCTTGTTTCGAGGTCGTATCCGCGCACGGGACCGCGGCGGCCTCCGCGCGAAGAACCGCCTCCGCCCCCTCCGAAGATGTCATTGAAGATCGAGAAGATGTCGTCTGGGCGCATGCGCGAAAAGTCATGGCCGGGGGCCTGGCGAAGCCCAGCGTGTCCATGCTTGTCGTAGAGGTCTTTGCGCTGAGGGTCAGAGAGCACCTCGTACGCCTCGGCGCAGACTTTGAATTCAGTCTCTGCCTTCGCGTCGCCAGGGTTTCGATCTGGATGCCACTTCATCGCCATGCGGCGATAGGCGCGCTTGATCTCATCGCCGTTGGCGGAGCGTTCAACCGAAAGCACTTCGTAGTAGTCGCGTTCAACGGACATGTCGGTGGTTACCAAAAGAAAAACGGAGGACCGGAGAGCGTGCGCGCTCCGATCCTCCGTGTGCGTTGCGCGTGAATCAGGAGGTCGCCCCTTGTGTCGGTGCGGCCTCATCCTTGAGTTCGGTGACGAGCACATCAGTCGTCAGCATGAGTCCAGCGATGCTCGCCGCGTTCTCGATCGCAGTCTTTGCAACGAGCGCAGGATCGATGATGCCAGCCTTCGTCAGGTCTTCGTACTCGCCGGTCGAGGCATTGAATCCGAAGGATCCCTTGCCCTCGAGCACCTTCTCGACCACGACATCGCCATCGATGCCGAAGTTCGTGGCGATCTGCCAGGTTGGCTTGCGAAGTGCCTCGGCGACGATGTCGTATCCGAAGACTTCATCGCCCTCGGCATCCTTGCGGGCAGCCTTGATCGCAGCGATCGAGCGCAAGTAGGCAACGCCGCCTCCGGCAACATAACCCTCCTTCGCTGCGGCGCGAGTTGCGTGCAGAGCGTCGTCGACGCGATCCTTCTTCTCTTTCATTGCGGTCTCGGTTGCTCCACCGACATGCAGAATCGCCACGCCGCCGGTGAGCTTCGCAAGACGCTCCATGAACTTCTCACGGTCGTAGTCGGAGGTCGACTTCTCGTGCTGCGACTTGATCTGGGCAACGCGATCTGCGATCGCACCCTTCTTGCCGGCACCTTCGATGATCGTGCACTCATCCTTGGTGATGACGATGCGCCGTGCACTTCCGAGTTCGGCGAGTTCAACATCTGCAAGGTTGCGGCCGATGTCTTCTGCAAAGAAGACTCCGCCAGTGAGTGTGGCGATGTCGCCGAGCATTGCCTTGCGGCGATCTCCGAATCCTGGGGCCTTGACTGCACAGATCTGCAGGACGCCGCGCAAACGATTGACGACGAGCGCAGCAAGCGCCTCGTTCTCAACTTCTTCGGCGATGACGAGCAGTGGCTTCGATGCAGTGGCGACCTTGTTGAGCAGCGGAAGAAAATCAACGAGGTTCGAAATCTTCTTCTCGTAGATCAGAACCATCGCGTTTTCGAGCACGCACTCAGCCTTCTTTGGATCGGTCATGAAATACGGTGAGAGGTAGCCCTTGTCGAAGCACATTCCCTCGACATAGTCGAGCGTTGTGTCGGCGGTCTTGCCCTCTTCGATTTCGACAACGCCGTTGGCGCCAACCTTGTGGATCGCCTCGGCAATGAGGTCGCCGATTTCAGTGTCATGGTTCGCGCTGACGGTGGCCACCTTCGCGAGGTCTTCCTTGCCCTTGCACTTGGTCGACGCATTGCTGATGGCAGTGCCGGCGACCTGTGCCGCGGCGTTGATGCCGCGCTGAATGGCGACCGCGTTGGCGCCAGTGGCGACGAACTTGAGTCCACCGTTGAAGATCGCAGCAGCGAGCACGGTGGCGGCAGTTGTGCCGTCACCCGCAACATCAGCGGTCTTCTTGGCAACTTGGTGCACGAGTTTCGCTCCCATGTTCTGGAATGGTTCAGCGAGCTCGACTTCCTTCGCGACGCTCACGCCGTCTTTGGTGACGGATGGGCTTCCAAAGGACTTCTGCACAATCACGTTGCGTCCCGATGGACCCATCGTGACGGCGACCGCTTGCGCGATTTGATCGACGCCACGCTTGAGTTCAGCGTGCGCGGCGGTTGAGAATTTCATTTGCTTACTCGACATTGTGAGTCTCCTGTCTGTTGTGTCTGAGATGAGTCTGAGAGAAGGCAGTCGTGCGATGGCGCACGATCAGCCGTCAATCACGCCGAGCAATTCGCTCTCGCGAATGATGAGATGGGTCACATTCTTGATTTCGATCTCGGTGCCCGAGTACTTGCCATAGACGACGGTGTCGCCCTTCTTGACGGTTGGATTGAGGCGCGATCCGTTGTCAAGCAACTTGCCTGGTCCAACAGAGATGACCTTGCCCTGCATTGGCTTCTCCTTCGCAGATTCTGGAAGGTAAATGCCAGAGGTGGTCTTCGTCTCTGCATCGAGTGGTTTGACGACGATGCGGTCTTCGAGTGGTCGAACAGTGCTCATGTTGAAATCTCCGTTAGTAAGTAAGTGTGTTAGAAGAGTTGAATGTGAATTGAAGTGTGTGTGGCTTAGAAGTCCATGCCACCCATGCCACCCATGCCACCCATGCCACCCATGCCGCCCATGCCCCCCATGCCACCCATGCCACCACCGTGGTCATGTCCATGGCCACCCTTGGCATCTTCCTTTGGCTTCGGTGCTTCGGTGATGGTTGAATCAGTGACGAGCAAGAGTCCTGCGACGCTTGCAGCATTCTGAAGGGCCGAACGATCGACCTTCGCTGGAGTGATGACACCCTGCTTGAAAAGGTCGCCGTAGGTTCGTGTGAGCGCATTGAATCCGTCGTTGCCCTTCATCTCAGAAACCTTGGCAACCACGACGCTACCGCGCTCGCCAGCGTTCTCTGCGATTGTGCGCAGTGGAACCACTAACGCCTCAGCGACCGCATCGACTCCGAAGCACTCGTCGCCATTGCACTCGCCGCGCACCTTCTTGAGGGATGGAATCGCGCGGATAAACGAGAGGCCTCCGCCAGCAACAACGCCTTCGGCCACTGCTGCGCGTGTCGCGTGCAGTGCGTCTTCGACGCGGCTCTTCTTTTCTTTGAGTTCAGTCTCGCTGCTCGCGCCGACCTTGATCTGCGCAATGCCCCCTGCGAGTTTCGCAAGGCGCTCTTGCAGCTTCTCACGGTCGTAATCAGAATCGGTGCGCTCGATCTCGCTGCGGATCTGCGTGCAACGACCCTGAATGCTCTTGGTGCTGCCAGCGCCTTCGACGATCGTCGTGTTGTCGCTGTCGACGACGATCTTCTTAGCCTGACCGAGTTGCGCGATGGCAACCTTGTCGAGTTCGATGCCGAGATCCTTCATGATGGCGGTGCCGCCGGTGAGGATCGCGAGATCTTCGAGCATCGCCTTGCGACGGTCGCCGTATCCAGGAGCCTTGACCGCGCAGACATTGAGGACGCCGCGCATCTTGTTGATCACGAGCGTGCTGAGCGCTTCGCCGGTGACATCTTCGGCGATGATGATCAGCGGCTTCTTCGACTCCATGACCTTCTCGAGGAAGGGGACAAGCTTGGTGACGGTGTCGATCTTGTCTTCGTGAATAAGAACGAGGGCCTTCTCGAACTCGACTTCCATCGCCTCGGTGTCTGTGACGAAGTTTGCGCTGAGGTATCCGCGATCGAAGCGCATCCCCTCGACGACCTCGACAACTGTCTCGCGACCCTTACCTTCTTCGACGGTGATGACCCCATCCTTGCCGACCTTCTCGAAGGCCTCGGCCATGATCGAACCAACCTCGCTGTCGTTGTTGGCGCTGATCGAGGCGACATTCTCAATGCCGCCGGTCACGTTGGCAACGGGCTTTGCGGTGCTTGCGATCGTCTCGCATACCGAGGTGACCGCCTTGCGCATGCCGCGAACGAGTGCGTTCGCGTCTGCTCCAGCGGCGATGTACTTGAGGCCACTTCGAAAGAGCGCTTCGGCGAGCACGGTGGCGGTGGTCGTTCCGTCGCCAGCGTCATCCGAGGTCTTCGAGGCCGCTTCTTTGACGAGCTTGGCTCCCATGTTTTCGATCTTGTTGCGAAGTTCGATCTCTTCGGCGACGGTGACTCCGTCTTTGGTGACCGACGGACCGCCCCAGCTCTTGTCGAGCACCGCATTGCGTCCGCGAGGACCGAGGGTGCTCTTGACTGCGTTGGCGAG